>JBJFHZ010000090.1:0-36984 GCA_051894075.1 Eubacterium sp. | reverse complement strand
AATTTCTTTGAGGTTGAATACTGTACCTCATAGCCTGTTACACCGGAAACCTTTGCATACGTTACAGTAAAGGCTTTCTTGCCCTTCTTAAGTGTCTTGATGGAAGGCTTCTTTGCCTTTTTGCCTATATATTCACCTGCTGAATTCTTTGTGTAGGTTACACCGCCCGATTTAATTGTTTTAGGCATTGCCGGTGTGGTCGGTGCAGGTGTTGGAGTCGGTGTTGGCTCCGGTGTAGGTGTGGGAGTAGGAGTAGGTGTGGGTGTTGGTGCTACATAATTCGGGTTTGCCGCACCGCATACAAGACAGGTTGGAATGTTTGTGCCGAAGTTATGACCAAGTGCTGTACCGATATCTGCTATAGTATCGGTGGCACCGCATATGTCACAAATTGCAGTCTTTGTGCCGTCTGATGTGCAGGTTGCATTATTATCGCTTACGTAATTTGTAAAGCTATGAGTATGGGAGGGATTGAATTGGGATGCTCCGACATAAGCAAATTCCGTACCTATAAGCCTGTAGTCATAATTTTCTTCTATCGGCTCTGTCAAAACAGAATTTTGAAGCGAATCTAAGGGAACTGTGTTATTTTCAGTCACGCAGTAGTAATCAACACCGCCGACATTTACAGTCTCTTTACCTACGTAATCATATACTTTATCGTTATAATCAACTGCATATTTGTTTGAGCTATAGTCAGTATAAACATTATAGGTATTTGTGATTACACAGCCGTTCCATTCAAGCTGTTCGGAAACCATAGCATAAACTATGGAATAATCGGAATTTTCAAACTCCTCATTTGTCAGCTTTAATTGCTCAAAGCTGTCATCAATAATGTATTTATCAGTTCCGTCGGCTAAAACAAAACGGTTGATATAAACGCCTTCCTCAGTAACATTATTATCTGAGTCAGTCATATAATATGTGCTGTATCCATAAACACCGTCAGGGTCAGAAGCCTTTGTGATTTTGCTTACGGAATACCAATAATCTGTATCAAGATTATCCTTATCGTAGTATGCAACCTCATCAGGATAGTCGGCCTGTGTAAGAAGGACTGAAAATTCAGTTTGGTCTTTATATTCCTCCTCAGTCATTTCAATGCTTCCGAAATCACCGAAGCCATAATCCTCAACATAAGCGTCAAATGGCTTAACATAAAAATATTTATTTACCCAATAAAGCGTTTTATCCGGATCGGAATCTCTGTAGCCTGTGGTTATTGTGTATATTCCGCCGGGGTCAGAGGTGCAAACCGCCTTTTGTCCGCCGTTAAACGTAATATCAGTGTTGCTGAGATACATTCCGTTTATCTGCTCATTGAAGGTCCTAACGCTGTTTTCCTTTGAAACATTAGCAGTTTGTTCACTACGGAATGTAATTGCGGTTGAAGTACTGCTGTTAGCGGTTTGAGAGATATACACTGTATCTGTTTTTGCATAAAGATTAACCTTAACATTTTCGCCGAAATTCATTGTGGAATTTGAGCTTTCAGCGTAAAGCACAATGGCATTGTCAAAGGTCTTTTTTTCATTTACATTAAGCGTGCCGCTACCCTCAACAGTAAGACTGCCGCCGTAGTGGTCGCCCCAAACATTAATTTGACCGACAGAGCAATTACCGGTTACATTAATTTTAAAATCATCACCCATAACATTTGTCTCAATTATGGGATTTGAAGTAAAATTATTTAAATACAAAGTATTTGTTGATTTGTTGTATGACACGCCGTCAACATCATCATAGACCGTATTACCGTCAAAAATATAATCAGGTTCGATTATTGCTCCGCCGTATTCATTAAAGTAATTTCCGCTTGCGTCAGGCTTAATCAAAATGATATAAGACAAATAAATATCATTGCCGTACTCATCAGTAAAAACACTTCCCATAGGACCGTTTGCGGCAAGCACCGTTAACGGAAAGCTTAACGCCATAAGAGCGGATAAAATAACTGCTAAAAGTTTTTTCATATAAATTCCTCCTTTTATTGTAATTTTATAATATTACATATAAATACAATTGTAAATCCGCTTGCCAAATCAGGCATTGACAAATTGGCAATTTATGTGTTTAATGTAAGTATGAGGTGATACAAATGAATTTTGATGAAAAGCTAAATGAATATATGGCACAGCTAAATTGCAGTGCAAAGGAGCTTGCCGAGGAAAGCGGGCTTTCGCAGGCGGTTATAAGCAGATATAAAAACGGGAAAAGAACTCCCACAGCCCAGAACGCTGAAAAATTAGCCAAAGGAATAGAACTGCTTGCCGAAGAAAAAGGCATTTCTATAACAGAAGCTCAGGTTATGTCACAGTTTAAAAGCTCCTTAAACAGCAGTGATATTTACTCTGAAATCTTGGTAAAAAATCTTAACAATATAATGTCTGCTCTTGATATAAATGCAAGCGAGCTTGCAAAAGCAATCAACTATGATGCGTCTTATCTTTCAAGAATAAGGTCAGGACAGCGCAATATTTCCGAGCCTTTGGAATTTGCGTCAAAAACAGCGTCATATATTACCAGGCATTATACTAATTCGGAGCAAAGAAAAATAATCGGAGAGCTTGTAGGCGATGGTGATAACACAAAGGCATTAATTGAAAATTGGCTTTGCAATAATAAAGCAGAAGAGCCAAATTATATTTCAGATTTCTTAAGTAAAATGAACGATTTTAACCTTGACGAGTATATCGAGGCAATTCATTTTAACGATATAAAGGTTCCGACTCTGCCTATTAATCTTCAAACTGCTAAAAATTATTACGGTATCGAAGGTATGCGCAAAGGCGAGCTTAGTTTTATGAAGTCGGCTATTCTATCGAAATCAAAGGAAGATATTTTTATGCATAGTGAAATGCCGATGGCAGATATGGCTGAGGATTTAGATTTCAACAAAAAATGGATGATGTCGATTGCTATGCTGCTGAAAAAGGGAGTACATCTCAACATAATTCATAATCTGGACAGACCGTGGAATGAACTGATGCTGGGACTTGAAGCATGGGTCCCCATTTATATGACGGGGCAGATTTCACCCTACTACATAAAAAGCAATGAAAAAGGAATATTTAGGCACATTAACTACACCTCCGGTACTGCCGCACTGAGCGGTGAATGCGTTGACGGTAAGCATGACGAAGGCAAATATTATCTAACTAAAATCAAAGAGGAGGTTGCATACTATCAAAAACAGGCAGACAATATTCTAAAAAAAGCAACTCCTTTAATGGAAATTTACCCACAGGAAAGAGAAAAGCAATTTTACGCTTTCCTTGAAAAAGAGCTTGACGGTGCGGATAAATCGGATTTTATACACACCGAGGCGGCAAAGGCCTTTAAGAATATAGAGATACTTGTAAAATCCAACAAGTGGGCAATAGTGAGCAAGGATAATACGCCGAAAATCCACTTTGTCATAAGGCATCCAAAGCTTGTTAATGCAATAGAGCAATTCACTCCTCTGATAATTGAATAAAATTTCTGTTTAATAAGGCATAAAAAATCCCGCATCTTAAGATGCGGGATGGTGGCTATGATTTAAAGTACATATAATACTGGCATTTTATCATACCGTTATAAAGCTTTCGGCGCTTATCTGCTTTTCTGCCGAATGCCTTTTCAAATTCCTCGTCGGGAGAAATTATGCCGTAGGACCAGCCGTGCCTTGAAACAAATTTTTCTCCCATAATACGATAAATGCTTTTTGCAGTCTTAATATCTAACATTCTTTCACCGTAGGGTGGGTTTGTTATAAGAGTTCCCTTTTCCGTTGACGGTGCAAAATCCTTTATATCAGTCTGCTCAAGGCGAAGAAATTTATCGACCTTAATTCTCCTTGCATTATTCATTGTTAGCTCAAGGGAATGGAAATCAATATCACTTCCGAAGGCGGTAAAATCCGTATCGGTTTTAATTATATCGTGACAGCGTTCCCTTTCCTGCTTCCAAACTGCTTCGGGAATAAATCCCCACCTGTCGCACTCAAAATTCCTATTTATTCCCGGTGCAATATTGTTTGCCATCATTGCGCCCTCAATAAGAATTGTTCCGCTGCCGCAACAGGGGTCGTAAAGCACATGATAATGCCTAAGCCTTGAAAGTCCACAAAGCGCCGCCGCAAGAGTTTCTCTGATAGGGGCGTCGTTTGACTCAGGGCGATATCCCCTTTTATGAAGCCCGATACCGCTTGTATCAAGCATAATTGTCACTTCGTTTTTCATAATGGAGAACTGAATTTGATGAACAGGTCCGCTCTCCTCGAACCAAGAGATATTATAATCCTGCTTTAAGGACTCAACAACTGCCTTTTTTATGATTTTCTGGCAATCGGGAACTGAATGAAGGGTTGAATTAATGCTATATCCCTTAACGGGAAAGGTATCCTCAGAGCCGATAAATTCCGACCAAGGAAGTGCCTTTACGCCCTGAAAAAGCTCCTCAAAGGTTTCGGCATAAAAGCGGTCAAGGACTATCAAAATTCTTTCGGCATAACGGCTGTTAATATTAGCCCTTGCCAAAATTGATTCGTCGCCCTCAAAAAACACTCTTCCGTTTTCGGCAGAAACATTTTCCGCCTCCATCATTTTAAGCTCGTCCGCCACAAGTCCCTCAAGTCCAAGCAGGCAGGGAGCCGTCATTAATAATCTCATTTGTTATCCTCTGTAAAAAAACAGACCGAGATGCTCTCGGTCCCGATAATTAAATTTGTTCAACTATTCAGACGCTGAAATATCGTAAAAAACAACCTCGTCCGCTTTAACATAGCCCTTCTCACGGGCTTTTTTTTCTATATAATCGTCCTTGTTTTCGCTGTCAAGGACTGCCTGAAGCTCTTTATTTTCCTTAGTCTGTTCATCATACTTAGCACTGATTTCAGCCTTCTGCTGTTCAAGTCTGCTGATATCTGCACGCTGATTTACGGTGCTTATACCGAACGCAACAAAAAGCGCCGTTAAAAACAAAGCAGAAATGACAGTAAAAGCCTTCTTCCCTTTTAAAAGCTTTAATATTGAATTTTTACCGTTTTCCTTACTCTTTGTCATCTTTGTCACCTACGGTCTTTTTACTAAACGGCTTTTTCGCTTTTACTTTTATATTATAGTATATTTCGTTTACAAAATGCAATACTTTTTTAAAACTTTTTAGTTTGTTTTTCACTTTTTTTAACCGAATTTTAACTATTTTCGCAAATTTTACTTCAAGACTTTTAGTAGCATAGCCGAGTGTAAATATATAAAAGACAAAGCCAGCAAAAATCAAAAGGATATAAACACCTCTGATTTCGCCGTTATTGAATATCAAAAGGAAGGAAAATACCGCAAATGCAGTCAGTACCCAAAAAAGGAAATCAAGAATAAAGTTCGAATTAAAGGTCAGTCTGAAAAAGCGAAGGACATCATAAAAAGCACCGAGCACAACTCCCGTAAGAAGAGCAAAAAACAGTCCCTCAGCCACCGAACAGCCTCTTTAACAGCGACGTGGAGGAAAACTTTTCGCTGTAGGTAAGAGAAACGATTTTTCCGCTGACGGTTAAAATGCCGTTTTCCAAATTAAGCTCCTCAATATGAAGCATATCGCCCTTTATAGACAGTTCTCCGCAGGAGCAGACGGCAAGTATTTCCTCCTCGTTAAAGGAGTCAACATCACTTATACCCGTTAGAGAAAGGGTTTCACGGTTTGTTAAATTCAAGGTATGCTCTGTTGCGTTTTCCATAAAATCACCTGATAAATTCTATGCAGAAATTTAGGTGAATATTATATTTTATATATTAAATCTGTTCGTACATTTTAAGGGCATCCTCTTTTAGTGCATGCTCTGTTACCTGCAAAACTCTGTAGGTGTTTTCCTTTGCACCCAAAGTGATTTTTATTTCATCACCCACCTTAACGTCATATGACGCTCTGGCAATTTTTCCGTTTACCTCAACCTTACCTGCGTCACAGGCTTCGTTTGCAACCGTTCTGCGCTTTATTATTCTGGAAACCTTTAAATATTTGTCAAGTCTCATACACACATCTCCATAAAAAAGGGCACCATAAAGGTGCCCTTCTTATTTGCTAATCTTATTTTACAGCGTCCTTAAGAGCTGAGCCTGCCTTGAAAGCAGGAACCTTTGCTTCAGGAATTTCAATAGTTGCCTTTGTACGTGGGTTAAGACCTGTGCGAGCTGCACGAACCTTAACTGAGAATGTACCGAAACCGATAAGAGATACCTTATCGCCTTCTGCAAGAGCATCCTTTACTGAATCAAGTACAGCTGAAACTGCTGCTTCTGAATCCTTCTTTGAAAGACCTGTTTTTGCTGCTACTGCTGCTGCAAGTTCTGTTTTGTTCATTTTAATTTCCTCCGTTTTTTGCTGTTAATCAGCTAATATTTCTTTTGCCCTATTCCATAATTCATCAAGAACCTCAATTGAAGAATCCTTCATTGATATACCCTTTTCCTGCGCCAAATCTTCAACGATTTTAAAACGGCTGACAAACTTGTCCGTAGAGGCCTTAAGAGCCTCCTCGCTGTCAACATTTAAAAACCGTGAAATATTTACGCAGGAAAAAAGAACGTCTCCGAGCTCTTCCTCAATATCATCTTGATTCTTTAGGTTTACGGCATTTTTTAACTCGTCAATCTCTTCGTTAAGCTTTTCAAAAGCACCGTTTTGATTTTCCCAGTCAAAGCCGACCTTAGCCGCCTTACTCTGCACCTTCTGGGCTCTCATCAAAGCGGGAAGCTCAACAGGTATTCTGTCCATAGCCTCGCTTTGCTTATTTACACCCTTAGTGCTTTGCTTAACAGCGTCCCAGCTTGAAAGTGCTTCGTCGGTGTTACTCGCTTTAACATCGCCGAAAACATGGGGATGACGCACAACAAGCTTTTTACAAAGCTCATCGCAGACATCGTTAAAATCAAAATTGCCTGCTTCACTTTCCATCTGCGTATGAAGCAGAATTTGTAAAAGGACGTCCCCTAATTCTTCTCTTAATCCATCTGTACTGTTTTTATTGATTGCTTCAATAACCTCATAGGTTTCTTCAATAAAATTCTTCTTAATGGAAGTGTGTGTTTGCTCTCTGTCCCAAGGACATCCTCCCGGTGCTCTGAGCAAAGCAATAAGGGAAATTAAATCGTTGATATCATATCTATCCTTAAATTCAAAATCCACCATATATTGCCGCTCACTTTCGATTAACTTGTCACTATTGATAATACTATAAATAAATTGATTTTTCAAGTATTTAAGCCGATTTTTTACATTTATTTAAGGCTTTTAAGCTCTTTTAAGGAAATACACCTGAAC
This sequence comes from Eubacterium sp., assembly GCA_051894075.1. Taxonomy (GTDB): domain Bacteria; phylum Bacillota; class Clostridia; order Oscillospirales; family Acutalibacteraceae; genus Eubacterium_R. The sequence continues at coordinate 29,682 of JBJFHZ010000090.1, read as the reverse complement.
AAAAACAGCAAAAATACCAAAATTACAACACAGGCTGCCGTACTAAGTGCAAATGATACAAATTGCGACAAACCGTTAAAAATGCCCTCTCTGATGAATTTTACAGCAAAAAATGTGACAGCTGTACAAATTATAGGCTTTATAAAAACCTCTAAACAGCTGATGCGGCAATTCGTTTTCTTTCTTATTATAACAAGGCACCAAACAGTTATTATGATGAAGCCTGCAAAATTTGAATATGCAGTACCTAAAATATTTATTTCAACCCTTCCGACAGTAAAATAATTTATGGCGGCTCTGACAACGGCTGAAGCTGCAAATGGGGCAATAGTCTGCTTTGAATATCCAAGCGATTGAACACAGAACACCGCCGTTGAGGCAATACAGCATGGCATCATAGTTATGCCAAACAGAAACAACAGTCTTTCACCGCCGTCAACAATATCAGCGTTATTTGAGCCGTAAAACAAATTCAGTATATCCCTGCTGAAAAGTGACAAAGCCACTCCTCCTGCCGCCGCAAGAATCGAAGTATATTTAAGAATACTTGTCATTAATGAGGAAAAGCGCTCCTGTGAGCTTTCATATGCGGCACTTACAGCAGGAACGGCGGTTACCCCCAGAGCCATAACTATCCCAGGTACAAGATTTTTATAATCAAGCACCGCTGAATAAATACCATAAATGTATGTATATACATCCTCTCCTGCCTGCGGATATTGATGAAGCAAAATATTTTTATCGCAAAGGGAAAGCGAATACTGAATACTTACTGTGTCGACAAAGTTTGAAATGCTTTGAACTACTGTTGCGCCCACTAAAGGAACTGAAAACATAACAAGCTCGTTCATAGCCTCTTTAACATCAATTCTGCCCGAAGGAAAGGAATTATATCTGCAGCTTGTATATATGCTTACAAATATCCAGCTGGCAATACTGCCGAGAGTGACACCTGCCATAGCCGCCGCAGAGGTCAGCGGATATATTGCCGCCAGTGCCTCCTCCTCGCTGTTTACTACGGCTCCCAAAACCGTACCTGTTTTCATATAAAAATCATATAAAGCAGACATTGAATACCTTGCTAACAGTAAGCCGAACACCATTTTAAAAAGCGCCTCAATAATTTGGCTTATTGCAGTTGGCTTCATATCAAGATAGCCTTCGGCAAAGGCTCTTTTGCTTGCGGCAAGGCAGGAAAAAAATACTGACGGGGCAAGGGCTAAAATCGTATAAATGCTTTTAGGCGACGATGCAATAGCCTCGGAATAGGGCTTTGCGGCTATAAGCATAACAACAAGTCCTGCCACACCTACAATAAAAAACAGTCTTCCGGACGCCTTTTTCACCGCTTTTATTTTAAGATAATCACCTTTTGCGTTATATGTGCTCACAAGCTTTGAAAGTGCAACGGGAAAAGCACCCATTGTAAGTGCGTGAATCGGCAGGCAAAGATTATAGGCAAGAGAAAAATATCCCCTGCCCGTTGCACCGATATATGCTGTCAGCGGAATTTTATATACAGCGCTGATTATTTTTACAACCACCGTAGATATCAAAAGAATAAATGCAGAGGAAATATATCTCTGTTTAATATTCTGTCTGCTCCTGCCCAAGAAATCACCTTAAAACAAAAAGTAAGACAGCACAAATGTACTGTCTTTAAACTTCTGTGAGCATATTTGAAAAATGATATACTACTTATTATCGGCAGGGGCTTCCTCGACTGTAATGTCATCGCCTGAAACGGTAACGTCAACAGCCTCATCAGCCTGAACCTCCTTACCGTCCTGACAGAAGGCATCACGGGTACGCTTTGCCGCCTGAGCCATTGACTCGTTAAAGGCAGCCTTTGCCTCCTCAATTTCCTTTGTATATATATCAATTTTTTCTCTGAGTTCGGCTATCTGATTTTCATAATCAGTCAGTACCTCCTGACCGATTTCGTCACCGATACGAATACCGTACTGAAGCTTGCCGTACTTTTCATAAAGCTTGGAAAGCCTTGCCTTTATATCAAAAAGCTCAACCCTTTTCCTGCTGAGTTCAATACGCTCTGCACTTTTTTTGCTCACTGACTCAGCCACGTCTTTAGTTTTGTTAAAAACCTCTTCCAGCTTTTCATTATTGAAGGATTCCTGTGCGGAACCGAAAATATCGCTGAATTTAATTGGCATTATTACCACCTCTAATATTATTATATTACAAGTTGTAAAATAATGCAATACTAATTGTTCATAAAATTAATATTCATTATAAAATTTAATTATTCCTTTTTTTCTGTTTAAAATTTCATCAAAATTATCTATGTACTCATAGGGGTATTTATAATTATAAATTCTGTCAATTTTCCCTGTTCTTTGATTTTTAAGCCTTGTGACTGCACCTGCACCTGCGGCAAAAACCGAATGGGTTTCATCCATCATATAGACATTATAAAGGCAATCGCAGTTTGGCTTGCACCAACCAACATTTTCAAGATTTCCAACAGATTTGGACTGCCTATACATATAATATGGATAATAACCGCTCTCATGGAGCTTTTTATCCGAATAGTCAACCATAGCGGAGGTGATTAATCTGTCCGAAAAATCAAAGGCGTTTTCCTTAGTAACAAGGTATGCGGCAGTTTTCATGGCAAGGGTATGGACTGTTACCGATTCTGCACCAAGGCTTACTGCTTTGTCTACACTGCTTTTAAAGGACTCAAGGGTATCAAGAGGAAGCCCTGCAATCAAATCCATATTAATATTATCAAAGCCGCATTTTCTCGCAAGCTCAAAGGCTTCAACGGTCTGACGGCTTGTATGCTTTCTTCCGATTGCTTCAAGAACCTTATCGTTAAAGCTTTGAGGATTTATACTGATTCTGTCAACACCTGCCGTCCTTAAAGCCATAAGCTTTTCTTCGGTGACGGTATCGGGTCTGCCTGCTTCTACTGTATATTCTCTCAAGCTTGACATATCAAAATTATTTTCTATAGTATCAAACAGCTTTGTAAGCTGTTTTGCCGACAGGGTTGTAGGCGTTCCGCCGCCGAAATAAATAGTTTCAAGCCTTAATCCAAAATCTTTTGCAATTTTTGCAACGCTTTCAAGCTCTTTGCAAAGCAGGTCGGTATAAGGCTCCACAAGCCTTTTAGTTCTCTCAATGGAATGGGAAACAAAGGAGCAGTAGGAGCATCTTGTGGGACAAAAAGGAATTGAAACATAAAGGGAAAAGGAATTTTCACGTGACAGGGAAATAATCTCGTTTTCCCTTTTCATTACCTCAAGGGTTAAATCGGCTTTCTTTTCACGGACAAGAAAATTATTTGTAAAATATTCTCTTGCCTTTTCTTCTCCCATTTCACTGCACATTCTGTGCATAAGCTTGGCAGGTCGCACTCCGTACAAAATGCCCCAAGGCGGATTAAAGCCCGTAAGAGACGACAAAACAGAATAAAGCAAAACCGAAATTGTTTCCGCCTCGTTTTCATCCTTTTCGGCAATACGGCTTTGCTCTAAGCTTTTATCAAATATCCTTGCACTGACATATAAGGTATTATTTTCTTTTTTTGTTTTAACAACAATATTTTCCTGCGAATAATCCTCGCCTAATCCGTCTGTTTCCTTAATCCTTTCATTAGGGAAAAAGGAGGTGCAAAGATTTTTCATATCATAGGCATATTGATGATTTATTATTTCAAGTATCATAGTGACTGTATATAAGGGTTATTCTTTCTTTCATAATCAAGGGTTGAAATATCGTTATGACCGGGATAAACGGCATAGTCCCCCTCAAGAGATGCAATACGGCGCAGGCTTTCTGTCATTTCCTTTGCAGAGCCACCGGGGAAATCTATTCTTCCGCAGGAAAGGCTGAAAAGAGTATCTCCTGTAAAAATTGAGCCGTCACAGATATAGCAAAGACCGCCTTTAGTATGCCCCGGAGTTGACATAACCTTAATTTCGCTTTCTCCAAGCATAATAACGTCTCCGTCAAATGTTATTATATCAGCCCTTGTGTTATTCTGAGGTGCATTGCAAAAAGCGGCAAGGCTTGCCTTTGACGAGGACAGCATAGGCTCATCCTCTTTACTGATAACAACCTTTGCGCCTGTTTTTTCCTTAACTGCTTTGACTCCGCCAATATGGTCAAAATGGCCGTGGGTAAGAAGAATATACTGCAATTTCTTACCCTCAATAAGCCTCATCATTTTTTCGCTGTCGTCTGTACAATCAATAAGGGCGCTCATTCCTGTTGCCTTATCTGTAATTATATAACAGTTATTTGAAAGCGTACCGAATACGCCTGCATCAATTTCAAGCATTATTTTAATTCCTTACTATCAAGTATTATTGTTACGGGGCCGTCATTTAAAAGCTCTACCTGCATATCGGCACCGAATTCTCCCGTTTGAACTGATTTTACTCCTGCGTTTTTAAGTTCTTTTACAACATACTGATAAAGCTCATTTGCTTCATCAGACGGCGCAGAATTTGTAAAGCTTGGGCGTCTGCCGTGGGAGCAGTCTGCACAAAGAGTAAACTGTGAAACCACAAGCATTTCTCCGTCAACATCAAGGCAGGACAAATTCATTTTACCGTTTTCGTCCTCAAAAACTCTCAAAAAGGGAATTTTTCTGATAAGCTTGTCTGCATCCTCTTTAGTATCTCCGCTGACAACTCCAAGCAAAATCATAAAGCCCTGACCGATTTCGCTTTTCCTTTTACCGTCAATAGTTACGGAGGAATGTTTAACTCTTTGTAAAACTGCTTTCATTAATTTGCACTTCTTTCAATATGATATACACCTTCAATTTTTCTGAGTATCTTTTCGATACTGTCAAGGTGCTCCTTGGAATTTACTGTTATAGTCATTGTTGTAAGGCAGTTACCGTCGTTAATAGGTCTTGCATTAATTGAATGAATTTTAACGTGGGCATTTGCCATTTTAGTGGCTATATCAAGAACTACGCCGTCACGGTCAATGGCGTAAACGTCAATGGTTGACCTTGCTTCAATCTGAGCAGAGCTGTCCCAATGAGCATTAACCCATCTTTCAGGCTCAGGTGACTGAGTTATATCAACGGGAACATTTACGCAGTCCCTTCTGTGAATAGTAAGACCTGTACCCCTATTGATAAAGCCGATAATTTCTTCACCGGGGATAGGTGAACAGCAACGTGCCATTTTAATCAGGCAGTTATCTATACCCTCAACTATTACACCGCCTGTGCCCTTGCTTTGCGGGCGCACCTGCGCAGTATTCGGCAAAGGCTTTGGAGGCAATGCCTCCTTAGGCTTCCAATTGCGGTTATATTCGTCCTTAATACCGGGCATCAAACGTGTTATTACAACACCGCCGTAGCCTACAGCGGCATAAAAATCATCAACGTTTGTGAAATGCTGACGCTCTGCAATTCTTGCTACAAAGCTGTCGTATTCTTCACCCTCAAGGCGAATAAAGTTACGCTTAAATTCTCTGTCAACATCTGCTTTACCACGGACAATATTTTCGTCTCTTTTTTCTTTTTTAAACCAAGAACGGATTTTACTTCTCGCTTCACCTGTGGTAACAATATTAAGCCAGTCACGGCTTGGTCCCTTACCCTGCTGATTTGATGTAAGAACCTCAACAATTTCGCCTGTCTTGACCTTATAATCAAGAGTTACGATTTTACCGTTTACCTTTGCACCGACCATTTTATTGCCTACGGCAGAATGAATGGCATAGGCAAAGTCGATTACCGTTGCACCCTTAGGAAGACATTTTACGTCGCCTCTTGGAGTAAACACATAAACCTCATCAACAGACAGGTCGCCTTTTATATTTGTTACAAGCTCCTCTGCGTTTTCCGTATTATTGCCTGCCTCCACCATTCTGTGAATCCACTCAAGTCTGGCGTCAATATTATCTTTACCGCCCTTGCCCAGCTTATATTTCCAGTGGGCAGCGATACCGAATTCAGCAGTCTTGTGCATATCCCAGGTACGAATTTGAATTTCAAAGGGAATACCCGACGGTGATAAAACCGTTGTGTGAAGGGACTGATACATATTAGGCTTGGGCATTGAAATATAGTCCTTAAAGCGTCCCGGCAGAGGCTTATACATATCGTGGACAATACCAAGGGCATTATAGCAGTCAATCATAGTATCAACGATAATTCTGACTGCGTAAATATCAAAAATCTGCTCAAAATTTTTGCCCTTAATATACACCTTTCTGAAAATACCGTGAACGGATTTTACCCTTGATGTAATCTGAACATTTTTCATTACAGGCGTAATTTTATCACTTATCTGCTGTGTGATTTCCTTTAAGAATTTTTCACCCTGCTCCTTTTTCATAGAAAGGTTTTTCTCAATTTCCTTATATGCAATGGGGTCAAGGTAATAAATTGCCAAGTCCTCAAGCTCCTCCTTAATAGGTCGGATACCTAAACGGTGAGCAATGGGAGCGTAAATTTCAAGAGTTTCAAGGCTTTTTTCCCTCTGCTTATACTCGGGCATATGCTGAAGGGTGCGCATATTGTGAAGCCTGTCGCAAAGCTTAATGATAATAACTCTGACATCCTCGTTCATAGCGATAAACATTTTTCTTATGTTTTCCGCCTGAACCTCCTCTCTTGTGGAAAGAGGAATCTGACCGAGCTTTGTAACGCCGTCAACAAGCAAAGCAACCTCGTCGCCAAACTCTCTGCGGATATAATCAAGATTATACTCGGTATCCTCCACAACGTCGTGAAGAAGGGCGCCGATTATACACTCATTATCCATACCCAGCCTAAACAGAATTTCAGCCACTGCAACAGGATGCATAATATAAGGCTCCCCTGAACGTCTGCGCTGATTCTTATGGGCGTCACGGGCAAGGTCATAAGCCTTTTTAATTTTTTCGCTGTCATACTGAGGATTATTTTTTATTTCTTCAAAAAATACATTGAAGCCGTCATCGTAATCGTCAGTATAAACTATTTTATCTTCTTCAATCAATTTAAAGCCTTCCCTTCAGGGTTTTAAGTACCTTTGTGCTTTCTAAATCGGTTTTACCGCTGACTTTATTAACGGTAATACCGTTATTTCTTGAAATCAGTCCTGCCTCCTCAAAGGCGTCAAGGGCAAAGCAAAGCTGACCGTATGTTACCCTTTGCTCCAATGCAAAGTACAAATCCTCAGTAGTATAATTCCAACCGTCGTTTTGCTTCAAAAATTTATATATAACCGAGCAATCATTTCTTTCGGGATAAAGGGCAGTTTTGTTTTTATCACCTAAAAGAAACAGCTGATAATCTGTTTTTTCAAGGAAAAACTTATCGGTATCGCTACCGCTTTTTCTGACGTCAACCGCCTGAATTGAAAGATAATATCTTCCCTTAAACAAATTTTTTGATATCCTTACTGCAAAATCGAGGATATCTCCCTGCTTATACGGAAATTCGTCTAATGTAGTTCTGAAAAGCACTATACGAAATATTTTGCCCTTTTTAGACGCTTCAATTCTTATATGCCTGCCGTCACCTACCGGAGTTACAGAGCATAGGGCCATATTGAAAATTCCGAAAACAGGCTGTTTATTCCTTTCGCCGTAGGGCTCAAGACGGCTTATACTGTCAACCAAATCAACGGTTAGATAAAAGGGTGACAGCTTGCAGTCAATATGAAGCGTATCAACAGGCATAACCGAATAATATTTTTCGGCATATTCATTTATACGCCTGCGAAATTCAGATATGTCACTACCGTTTATTCCCAGTCCTGCCGCAAGAGGATGACCTCCGAAATGTGTAAGCAAATCCTCACAGGAGGAAATGGCTTCAAAAATATTAAAGCCCTCAATGCTTCTTGCCGAGCCTGTTCCGTCGCCGTTTTCGTCAATACCGATTACTATTGCCGGCTTTGAATAAACATCGCAAATATGAGAGGCTGAAATTCCTATAACGCCCTTGTGATATCCACTTCCGTCAATGACAATAACTCTGTCCTCGGCAAGACTTGGATTTTCTCTGATTTTATTTTCTATATCCTCGGAGATATTATTCTCCACCTGATGTCTGTGCTCGTTTTCGTCGCATAACTGCTGTGCTCTTACCTTAGCAGTTTCATAATCGTCCGAAATTAAAAGTTCTACCGCAATTGATGCCTTATCCATTCTGCCTGCCGCATTAATTCTCGGGCAGATTTGATAGGCAACATCGCCTGCCGTCAGCTCCTTTTCCTTTGAACAGGCAAGCTCCTTAAGGGCAGACAAGCCTATTCTTGTATCATTATTTATAAGACTGAGCCCTGATTTTACAAGGCTTCTGTTTTCTCCCACCAAAGGTACAACGTCACCTATGGTGCCTATGGTTACAAGGTCTGCATACTGCTCCAGCAAATCATCTGTATCGCCGTCATACATAGCGCATACAAGTTTAAAGGCAACTCCTACGCCTGCAAAATCACGAAACAGTATTTTGTTTTCCTCCCTGTGAGGATTAACAACTGCTTCAGCTTTAGGGAGAACTTCTCCTATCTGGTGGTGGTCTGTAACAACAAGCTCCATTCCCAGAGAATAAATATATTCAGCCTCATTAATTGCAGAAATGCCGTTATCAACTGTAACAATAAGGTCTGTACCCAAGGAATGAATTTTATCAATTGCGTCGCAGTTCATTCCGTAGCCGTCTGTAAGCCTGTCGGGAATGAAATATATGACGTCGGCTCCCATACTTTCAAGAAAGGTGAAAAGCAGTGCCGTTGCAGTAACGCCGTCGCAGTCATAGTCACCGTAAATGCAAATTTTTTCGTCTCTTTCAAGTGCAAGATTAATACGGCTTACCGCCTTGTCCATATCTGCAAAAAGAAACGGAGAAACGAGCCTTACGCTTTCGGACAAAAATTCCGAAACAGAAAGCTCATCATTAATTCCCCTGACTGCCAGCAAATATGAAAGAAAAGGGTCAATATTCAGTTTTTCGCTCAGTGCCGACGCTTTTTCCTTGTCAGCAGTTTCTATAACCCATTTTTTATAAGTCATTATGTATTTTTATCTACCACGTGAAATTTTTTGAGATTGCCTTCCTTTTCAGCCTTCTTGGCAAGTGCTGCTTCAACATCCTCAGGTGTTATTCCCTGATTTGCCATAAGCACAAGGATATGATAAATAAGGTCTGTAATCTCATAAACAGTTTCCTCGTTATCGTTATTTTTTGCGGCGATAATAACCTCTGAGCATTCCTCGCCGACCTTCTTTAATATTTTATCAATTCCCTTTTCAAAAAGATAGCAGGTATAAGAGCCGTCCTTATTTTCTGCCTTTCTTTCAAGGATTGTCTGATACTCATTCTTAATATAGTCCATTAAAATTCTCCTTTTATCTCATTAAAGAAGCAGGAGTGATTGCCTGTATGACAGGCGGCTCCCGTCTGAATTACCTTAATTAAAAGGGTATCGTCGTCGCAGTCGCCGTAGATTGAAACGATTTTCTGCAAATGACCTGAGGTTGCACCCTTGTTCCAAAGCTCCTGCCTTGACCTTGAATAAAACCAAGTGTAGCCTGTTTCAAGAGTTTTTTTCATCGACTCTCTGTTCATATAAGCAAGCATTAACACCTCGCCTGTTGACTCCTCCTGAATAATTGCAGGAAGTAAATCTGCCTTTTTAAAATATTTTTCTATATCAACCATTGCAAGCCTCCACAGCCTCTTTAAGATTAAGCGTACCCTGATAAATGCTTTTACCGCAAATTGCACCGTAAAGCCCTGCTTCACGAAGCCTTATTATATCATCAAGGTTAGTAACACCGCCTGAGGCGGTAATATTGCAGGAAACAGCATTATTTATTTCCTCAAGCTGACTGATATTAGGACCTGACAAGGTACCGTCCTTGCTTATATCCGTATAGATAATTGTTTCAACCCCTACAGATTCCATTTGCTTTGCAAGGTCGGTAAAATAAATATCACTGCTTTGTGTCCAGCCCTCTGTGGCAACGTAGCCGTTTTTAGCATCTATTCCCACGGCAATAATACTTCCGAATTCCTTAATCGCCTCTTTAACAAGCTCAGGATTTTTCAAAGCAACTGAGCCGAGAATAATTCTCGATATACCGTTATTTACGTAAAAATCAATATCCTTCATTGTTCTAATACCGCCGCCAAGCTCAACCTTTAGAGAGGTTTCCTTAGCAACGGTAATAAAGGTTTGGGCGTTTACAGGCTCTTTTTTAAGCGAGCCGTCAAGGTCTACCATATGCACCCACTGACAGCCTGCCTTAACAAAGCCTTCGGCTGTTTCAAGTGCATCATCGGCAACCTGTGACGCTGTGGAAAAATCACCCTTAAAAAGCCTTACAGGCTTTCCGTCAATTATATCTATTGCAGGAAAAATTATCATTATTACAGAACTCCTTTTGTTGAAAGAACAGAACCGTCTGCATTTTTTCTGACTGCAATTTTCATTGCGTGGGCAACTGCCTTAAAAATTGCCTCAATCTGATGATGAGCATTAATGCCGTAAGGAACCTCTATATGTAGAGTAATACAGGAATTCATAGCAAAGGCTCTGAAAAATTCCTCAGTTACGCAGGTTTCATAATCTCCGCACATTTCCTGCTCAAAGGAGGCTTTGAAAACAAGAAAGGGTCTGTTTGATATATCGAGAACACAGTTTGCAAGGCTTTCGTCCATAGGGATTGAAAAAGCACCATAGCGTTCAATACCGCTCATATCCCCAAGTGCCTGCTTGAAAGCCATACCCAAGGCTATACCTGTATCCTCTACAGTATGATGGGTATCGACCTCCAAATCGCCTGTAACCTTAACCTTAAGTCCAAAGCCTCCGTGTACGCCAAAGGCAGTCAGCATATGGTCAAAAAAGCCAATGCCTGTTGAAATTTCAACATCTCCTCCGTCAAGATTAAGTGCTACGCTAATCTGTGTTTCCTTTGTATTTCTTTCAATTTCGGCAGTTCTCATATGATACCTCACTACTCTCTGAACAGCCTTTTTGCCAAGCTGTCTATATTTTCTTTTCTTTTATCTGTTTCTGCTTTGTCGACAGACACGTTAATCACTGCTCCTTCTTTAATATCTTCGGGAAGTGAAATCAGCGGTATATCGGCTGTTTTGCCGTTTTCAAGCTCAACTACGGCGCAGTCGCCCTCAATTCTGTCTACTATCCATTTCATAATAACAATGACCTTCTTTTAATACTGCGTGCTGACATCTATGCCTATTCCGTCTGTTACAAAGGTAATGCTTCCGTTTAAATCAGTACGGTAAATATCAACACCCTTGCTTTCAAGCTTGGTTACGGTTTCGCTATGGGGATGACCGTATTTGTTATCCTCACCGCATTCTATTACTGCATACTGCGGTGACACGGCATTTAAAAATTCGTCTGAGGTTGAATATCTGCTGCCGTGATGGCCTACCTTCAGCACATCTGCATCAAGGTCTGAATAGGAATTTTCAAGCATTTCGTTTTCCGAAATATCCTCGGCGTCACCTGTAAACAGGAATGAAACGTCGTTATATGTAAGCTTCAGCACCGCTGAATAATTATTCAAATCCTCGTAATTGCTACCAACGGGAGCCAAAAATTCGCCTGTTATTTCATCGGAAAATGATATTTCTACTCCTGCCTTTGCGGTATTTATCGTCATACCCTTGCTGTCAATAGCCTCAAGCATATTTTCAAAGGTCTTTGTATTTGATGTAGCATAGGGCATATAGATTTCTCCGATGTCAAAATCGGAAATAATCTGACTCATACCGCCCATATGGTCTGTATGAGGGTGGGTAACTATAAGATAGTCAATACACGTATAGCCCTCGTTTTTTATTTTTTCTTCTACCATATCGGCGCAGTATTTTTCTCCGCTGTCAATCAGCATACATTTTCCGTCGGGAAGCTCCACAAATTCGCAATCGCCCTGACCGACATCAACAAATTCAACTGTCATAACGTCGCCGTCTTTTACGGAAATGCCTGTTGGCTTTGCCTCACCTTCACCGCCGAAATGATTTATCAAAAATGCGGCGACTAATGCGAAAATAACAAACCCTGCGCTTATTACGGCTTTACTGCTTTTTTTACTCATTATTCAAATCTAACCTTTATTGAATTTGCATGAGCGGTAAGTCCCTCTGTATCGGCAAGCTTAACTATATCATCCTTTGCCTTTTCAAGCTCTGCCTCTGTATAGTAAATAAAGGAGCTTTTCTTAATGAAGCTGTCCACAGATAATGGTGAGAAAAATCTTGCAGTACCGCTTGTGGGCAGTACGTGGTTAGGACCTGCGTAATAATCGCCTAACGGCTCGGGAGAATAATTGCCCAAAAATACTGAGCCTGCATTATCAATTTTACCGATATATTTCAGCGGCTCTTCAACGCACATTTCAAGGTGCTCAGGAGCAAGCTCGTTTGCAAAATCAATAGCCTGCTCAAGATTTTCACAAACAATAATTTCGCCGTAATCGTTAAGGGACTGCTCAATAATTTCCTGTCTTTGAAGATATTTAAGCTGTCTTTCAATCTCTTTTGCCGTAGCCCTTGCCACGTCATATGAGGTTGTGAGAAGAATTGCAGAAGCCATTTTGTCGTGCTCTGCCTGACTCATAAGGTCGGCGGCAAGAAAAGCAGGCTTTGCTGTTTTATCGGCAACAATAAGTATTTCAGACGGTCCTGCCACCATATCAATATCAACAACGCCGTAAAGAAGCTTTTTTGCCGTTGCGACAAATATATTACCGGGGCCCACTATTTTATCAACCTTAGGGATTTTTTCAGTACCGTAGGCAAGTGCGGCAACTGCCTGAGCACCGCCCACAAGAAATACTCTGTCAACACCTGCAATAGCGGCAGCAGCCATAATATCGGGATTAGGATTGCCGTCCTTACCGGGAGGAGTTACCATAATAATTTCCTCAACACCTGCAATCTTCGCAGGAATGGCATTCATTAAAACAGAAGATGGATAAGCGGCAGTACCGCCAGGCACGTAAATACCCACTCTTTTAAGTCCTCTGACACGCTGTCCCATAATAACGCCGTTTTCCTGTGTTGTCATCCAAGACTGCTGAGCCTGTCTATTATGAAAATCATAAATATTATTTTTAGCATTAATTACTGCATTTTTGAAATCCTCATCAACCTCGTCAACATATGACTGAAGCTCATCCTTTTCAATAACGGTTTTCTTCGGCACCATTCCGTCAAAGCGAACAGTAAACTCTCTGACTGCGTCGTCGCCCTGCTCCTTTACGGAATTAATTATAGTTGTAACAGCGTCAACAATTTTTTTATCGGTTTCCCCTGCTCTTTTTTTAAGATTTTCTATAACGGCATATTCCACCTTGCCGTTTGCTCTTGTAATATTCATGTCCGCACCTCTTAGTTTGCAATAGTTTAAACCTTTGAAGCAAGCTCCAAATCGTTAAGAAACGCTTCGATTTCTTCCTTGCGAAGCTTCATTGAAGCCATATTTACTATAACTCTGGCTGAAATAGGCATAATCTCGTCAACCACCTCAAGTCCGTTTTCCTTAAGGGTAGAGCCTGTTTCAACAATATCAACAATACCGTCGGCAAGCCCCAAGAGAGGAGCAAGCTCAACACTGCCCTCAATCTTAATGATATCAACGTCCATACCCTTTGATTTGAAGTATTCCCTTGCAACCTTAGGATATTTACTTGCAACAACCTTTCTCTTATATCCGGAGAAAAAGTCTGTTCCCTTTGGGCAGGCAAGTGCAAAACGGCATCTGCCCATATTCAAATCAATAACCTCATAAAAGGAACTGCCGTGTTCAATAATAGTATCCTTGCCCACAATTCCGATATCGCATACTCCGTGCTCAACATAGGTGATAACATCGGGCGCCTTTGACAAAACAGCCTCGTAATCACCTACGGGGAGGATAAGACGTCTGCCCTTGTTTTCAAGCTGTGACGTATCAAGCCCCATTGTTTTGAAAAGCGAAACAGAGGATTTTTCAAGCCTGCCTTTAGTAAGGGCTATACGTAATGGGCGGTCAATATTGATTTCCTCTCGCATAACATCGCAAAGAGCGGAAACATTAACGCCGAAGCCAACGGCAGGAGCGTCAAGACCGAATTCACCGATAAGATTATCATATCGTCCGCCTGAAATAACGGTCACACCGCTACCCTGAGCATAGCCTCTGAAAATAATACCTGTATAATAATTACTCCTGTTTACAAGGCTCAAATCAATGAGTATATCATTTTCAAGTCCCATTTCGCAAAGCCTGTCGTAAACCTCTGCAAGATAGTCAAGAGCACTATTGGCACCCTCGTCACCATAAAGCTTCTTTGCCTCGTAAATAACCTCTTTACCGCCGAAAAGCCTCGGAAGCTTTTTAATAATTTCAGCCTCGTTGCTGTTACCGAGGGTATCAAGAAAATCACCTAAGGCAGCATAATTTTTTCCCTCAATATAATTACAGATATCTGCCTTTTGCATATCTGTCAAATTCATTTTATCAAGGATAGAATTGAAAAATCCTGCGTGACATAGCTCTATTTTAAAGGAGGATACATTATTTCTTTTCATAGCCTCGTGGGCCATTGAAATAACCTCAATATCAGCGTCAATACTGCCGTCACCGATAAACTCAATACCGCTTTGCTCAATCTCATCTGTTCTTCCTGCAAGCTGTTTATTTCTCATATAAACATTTTGATTATAATAAAGCCTTACGGGAAAATCCTCTTTTGACAGTCTTGTGGCAACAAGTCTTGCAATAGGTGCAGTATTGTCGGGGCGAAGGACAGTTGTTCTGCCGAAATTATCAGAAAGCTTGTACATCTCCTCCGGCTCAATACCTAAATTATCGCACTGAAAAACGTCAAAATATTCAATGGTAGGAGTCATAACCTTTCTGTAGGATTTCTCTTTGAATAACTCGGAAAGGGTTGATTCCACCTTTCTTCTGTCGTCACATTCCTCAAAAAGCAAATCTCTGCTTCCCTGAGGAGTAAGCTTTGAATATCTTTTCATATATTATCTCCGAAATAAAATTTCTCTCGCTTTAGTATGGTAGAGTGGTAATATGCTACCATACTAAATTCCCAATGTCAAGAGAAATAATTAAAATAATGAAATTTGATTTGATTCAGGCATATCACCAAGGGCACCTGCCTCCTTAAGTGACTCAACAACACTTTTACCGACGCCTGCCCTTGCCATCAAATCATCATAAGAAAGGAAATCTCCGCCGCCGTCATTTCTTGACTCGGCAATAGCCTTTGCGGCATTTTCTCCGATACCGTCAATGGCACCGAACGGAAGCCTGATTTTTCCGTTTTCTATCTTATAAATTCTTGAATCCGATTTATAAATATCAACAGGAAGAAATTCAATTCCCCTTGCCAGCATTTCTATAACTATCTGATTTACAACATAGGTTGAATCCTCTTTAGCCGTTACGGGAATATTATTTTTCTTCTTGTTTCTGTATTCCTCCATTTTCCTCTTAACTGCCAATTTACCCTCAACTGCGGCTACAGCATCAATAGCACCGCCTCGTACGGTAAAATATGCAGAATAAAATTCAATGGGCTTGTATATCTTATACCAGGCAAGGCGAAGCGCCGCAATTACATAGGCGGCAGCATGTGCCTTAGGGAACATATACTTAATCTTATAGCAGGAGTCAATATACCACTGCTCAACACCGATGGTTTTCATTGCCTCCTCATATGGCGGCAGCTCCTTAGGTGCCTTACCCTTTCTGGTATACTCCATAATCTTAAAGCAGTCCTTTTTGCTTAAAGGCGACGGCTTACCTGTTTTCTTTTCGTAATTCTCGGCTACGTGGATAAGATGTGTCATAATATCGTCACGGCAACCGATAACCTCTGAAATTGTACAGGTGCCGTTTTGGATAAGCTCCTGCGCATTTCCAAGCCATACGTCAGTACCGTGGGAAAGTCCGGATATCTGCAATAGGTCTGAAAACGTTTTCGGCTGTGCCTCCTCAAGCATACCTATAACAAAGGGCGTACCCATTTCAGGTATTGCAAGAGTACCTGTATTACAGTCGATATCCTCAGGTGAAACACCGATAGGCTCAGTTGAGGTAATGAGCTTGTAAAGCTGTGGATCGGACAAATCAACGTCCATTACCGGAATACCTGTTGAATCCTCAAGATATTTGTAAAGGGTAGGATTATCGTGACCAAGCTCATCAAGCTTTAAAAGAGTATCGTGAAGTGAATTTTTAAAGTCAAAATGGGTTGTGTACGTACCCTTTGACTCGTCATTTGACGGATACTGAATAGGCGTGAAATCCTCAACAGTATACTTATCGGGAACAACAACCATTCCGCCGGGGTGCTGACCTGTTGTACGCTTGATACCTGTACAGCCGACAGTTAATCTGTCTATCTCGGCTTTCGGTGTTGTTGCCTGAAGTCCTCTTTCGTCAAGATATTTCATTACATAGCCGTATGCTGTTTTGTCGGCAACAGTAGCCATTGTTCCTGCCTTAAACACATACTCCTTACCGAAAAGCTCCTCGGTATATCTATGAGAACGTGACTGATATTCGCCTGAAAAGTTAAGGTCGATATCAGGCTCCTTATCACCGTCAAAGCCAAGGAAGGTTTCAAAGGGGATTTCATGGCCGTCACGCTTCATTGGTTCACCGCAAACAGGACAGTTTTTAGGCGGCAGGTCAAAGCCTGAGCCAACTGAACCGTCGAGGATAAACTCACTGTGCTTACACTTTTTGCAGTAATAATGAGGTGCAAGAGGGTTTACCTCGGAAATACCGCCGAAATGGGCGGCAAGCGAAGAACCGACAGAGCCTCTTGAGCCTACAAGATAGCCGTTTCTCTCACTTTCCTCAACAAGTCTTTTTGCGATAACATAAAGAACACCGAAGCCGTGTCCGATAATCGAATCAAGCTCACGCTGAAGCCTGTCCGCAACATATTCGGGAACAGGGTCGCCGTAAAGCTCCTTCGCCATGCTCCAACATTTTTCCGTAAGCTCCTCGTTTGCTCCGTCAATATGGGGCTGGAAGGTTCCCGGAGGAATAGGCGGAATATTATCCATAATGCTGTCTGCAATTTTCTTCGGATTATCTATAACAAATTCTCTTGCTCTTTCCCCTGCCCAAGCAAAATCATCAAGCATTTCTCTTGTTGTTTTAAAATAAAGGGGTGCCTGATTATCAGCGTCGTCAAAGCCCTTTGACGCCATAATAATTGCTCTGAATTTTGCGTCCTTTTCATCAAGGAAATGAACGTCACCTGTTGCTACAACAGGCTTACCAAGAGTATCTGCAAGAGATATAATTTTTTTATTTATATTAATAAGATCCTCTTCGCTGTGAATATCCTGATGAAGCTCCTTGTCAGACCTTATCATAAAGGCATTATTGCCGTTTGGCTGAATTTCAAGATAATCATAAAAATCAGCCAGTTCTAATAATTTTTCGTCACTTTTCTTATTCAAAATTGCCTGATAAACCTCTCCCTGCTCACAGGCAGAGCCGACAATTATTCCTGCTCTTTTCTTTGCAAGAAGGCTTTTAGGAATAAGGGGACGTGACTTGAAGTATTTTACATTTGAGGCAGAAATCATTTCATAAAGATTTTTCCTGCCGTATTTTCTTTCCTCCTTCGGAATTGACTCATCCATAGAGGTATCTTCTTTAACAAGAAGAATAATATGATGACGCTTAAACTGCTTAAGCTTCATATTCATAAAATCGGGATATAGTTCATCGTCAACAAGATATCCCTCCATACCGAGAATAAGCTTAATCTTACCCTTGGCGGCATTATACGCCTCGGGCAAAGCCTGAACAACACCGTGGTCGGTAACTGCTATTGCAGAATGTCCCCACTTGATTGCCTGATTAACAAGGGCTTTGGGAGCGGAAATACCGTCCATTTCAGACAAAGATGTATGAAGATGAAGCTCAATTCTCTTTTCAGGCTCGTCGTCTGTTTTTTCAATCTTTTTAACGCTTGCGATTGCGTTAGGTCTTAAAACATACTGATTTGAATATGTATCAAACTGATATCCGCCGCTGATTACAAGAGTTTTGTTTTCCTCAAGCTTTGCAACAATAGAGTCAATTAGGTTTTTATCGTCAAACATTTTGACGGTCATAGACGAGGTATAGTCTGTTATATCAAAGTCAAAAATCTTACTTGTACCACGCTTTGTTTCTCTGACCTCTGTTTTAATAACGTCACCCCATACGGTTATATAACCGTCATCTGAAGCAACGTCTGCGATATTCTTCGGCATTTCAGTAATATTTCTGCCGTGAATTTTTTTAAGAGTATCCTTATAGAGAGGAAGCTCACCCCACCTTTCGTGGACAACATTCTTTTCTTCCTCTTCCCTGCGGTGCTCCTCCTCAGTCCTTTTCTCCTCCACAGCCTGACGTACAGCCTTTTCAATATCAAAGGTCTGCACCTCCATAAAGGAAACGCTTAGGTCTATTCCAAACAGCTTGTAAAGCTCATTTTCAATAGCCTTGTCCACCTTTTGAGATTCAAGAACATCCTTGCCGCCTTTTTTGAGAAAAACAGTTAAAATACCATCCTCAAGCTCTGCCTCGGCATCTTCAAAAAAGCCGTTTGCCGCAGGGGTATCTCTTTTGACATATTCAAGTATTCTTTCAATATTTCCGATATCAAATTCGCTTTTGGGGAATTTCGGATTTAAAACGGTTCTGTGGAGATTCATAGAATCGCTTATGGATTTTTCCGCAGACCTTACAGCTTGATAATCTATAAAAGCGTCAAGATAAAAGCCTACAGTCAGGGTCCTGCTGCTTCGTGAAACCGTAAAATCCGATATCTCGCCGTTTCCTATCAAAGCGTTGATATCCGAGCTTATGTAATTTGAAAAATAGTCTGAAAATCTATTCATTATAACTTCTCAATTTCCTTCATCAATTCATCAAGTAAATCTTTCTCATCAACCTTGCGGAGTATTTCGCCTTTCTTAAAGATAAGTCCGTTACCGTCTCCGCCTGCAATACCAATATCAGCCTCCTTGGCTTCTCCGGGACCGTTTACAACACAGCCCATAACTGCAACCTTAATGGGCTTTTTGCAATCCCTCAGCCTTTCCTCAACCTGCTTTGCAAGACCTACAAGGTCAATTCTCGTTCTTCCGCAGGTAGGACAGGAGATAAGATAGGGGCAGTCCTTTTTAAGTCCTATTGCCTTTAAAATATCAAATGCGGCAAATACCTCTTTAACAGGCTCGTCAGTAAGGCTGACTCTGATAGTGTCGCCTATTCCTCTTGTTAAAAGAGAGCCGATACCGATTGAGGATTTAATAATTCCCATTCTTTCGGTGCCTGCCTCGGTTACACCCAAATGCAAGGGATAATCGCATTTTTCAGCCGCTAACTCATAGGCTTTAATCATTGTTTCAACATTTGATGATTTAATAGAAATAACAATATCGTTAAAATCAAATTTTTCGAGAAGTGATGCATGATACATCGCAGACTCAACCATTGCCTCAGGTGTGGGAGAGCTGTATTTTGCAAGTATATTTTTTTCAAGTGAGCCTGAATTTACACCTATTCTTATAGGAATATTCTTTGCCTTGCAGGCATCGGCAACAGCCTTAACCCTGCTTTCGTCACCGATATTGCCGGGGTTAATTCTGATTTTATCAATACCTCTTTCAACAGCGCCTAAAGCAAGTCGGTAGTCAAAATGAATATCCGCAACAAGAGGAACATCGACTGCCTCCTTAATGGGCTCAACAAGACTGAGTGCATCCTCATTAGGAATTGCAAAGCGGATGACCTGACAGCCTGCTGCTGCAAGCTCCTTTGCCTGATTTACAGAGCCTTCTATATCTGTTGACGGGATATTGAGCATGCTTTGAACAAGTATGTCGCTGTCACCGCCTATATAAGTATTTCCGAGTTTAATTTTTCTGCTTTTTCTTCTATCCATAAAATCACCTTTTTACATAAATGTTAGAACAGTTTTGTAATATCACTAAAGGTTACTATGCACATAAGACCTATCAAAAGTACAAGCCCTACTGCATTTATTATATATTCTGCCTTAGAGGGCAGTTTTTTTCTTGTAATTCCCTCACCTGCAAGGACAAACAATCTCCAGCCGTCAAGGGCAGGAATGGGGAAAAGGTTAAATAAACCGACATTGATTGTAAGCAGAGCCATAATTCTAAGCATTGAATAGGCAGAGGTTTTAACTGCATTTGAAACCACCGAAACGGCTCCCACAGGTCCGCTTAAATCAGACAGTCCGTATCTGCCCACAAGCAAATCGTGAACTGACAAAAACACCATTCTTGCATAGGAAACAAACTCCTTACAGGTTTGCGACAAAACATTTCCAACGGTTTTGTCAACACCTCTGAGCCAGAAGTCCATTTTTGTATATGTTGTACCCTCGTATTCCTCTGTAGCAAATTCAATATTCAGCTTTTTATCCTTACCGTCACGTTCAACAAGCATTTCAATTTTACCGTCCTCACAGCGTGAAAGACCTGTCGTAACGTCGTTTGTAGTATACACCCTCATACCGTCAATGCTTTTTATCTTATCTCCAACCTGAAGTCCGTAGGACTGACTGACGGCATCTGTATCGAATTTTGCAACCTCAGTTGTTCCCACAAGATTACCTGAGCAAACAATTATCAGCACAATAATAAAGCCTAAAATCAAATTCATTACTGCGCCGGCAACTACTACGAAAAAGCGCTGACCTACCTTTTTATTGATAAAGGCTCTTTCATCATCGCTTTCCTCGTCCTCGCCCTCCATTGCACAGTAGCCTCCGAAGGGTACAATACGTAAGGTGTATTTCGTTTCTTTACCCTTTATCTGAAAAAGCTTTGGACCCATACCTATTGAAAATTCATTGACCTTAATTTTCATCAGCTTTGCGGCGGCAAAATGACCGCCCTCGTGAATGATGATAATAAGCTCAAAAAACAGGATTGCTATAATTACGGGATATACCGAATTCCATACAGAAGTTATACTCACTTAACCGCCTCAATAACAAATTCTCTTGCCTGTCTGTCAGCTTCAAGGACATCGTCAAGAGTAAAATCTTTTTTATCAGGAGCATTTTTCATTGCCTCGTTATTAAGATATGCAATATCGGTAAATTTAATTTTACCGTTTAAGAAAAGTCTAACGCTTTCCTCATTAGCTCCGTTTGCTGCCGCAGGATGCAGACCCCCAAGCTCAATAGCGTCCTTGCAGACATTTATACATTTGAACGTGTCATAATCAGGCTCAAAAAATGTAAGCCTGCCGTAATCTGTCAGCGACAGCTCCTTAACAGGACTCGGCTCCCTTTCGGGATATGTCAAAGCATACTGTATCGGTATTCTCATATCGGGAACACCAAGCTGTGCTATCATTGAATTATCCTGATAAACTATTGCGGAATGAACTACAGACTCTCTGTGAACAACAATTTCTATATCCTCATTTGGCATATCAAAGAGCCATTTTGCCTCAATAAATTCAAGACCCTTATTCATCATTGTTGCAGAGTCAATGGTTATTTTTGCGCCCATATCCCAGTTTGGATGCTTTAAAGCGTCTGCCGCCGTGACATTTTCAAGCTCGCTTAATTTTTTACCGAAAAACGGTCCGCCCGACGCAGTAAGAATAATTTTCTTGACTGCCTTCTTTGACGGCATACCCTGCATTGACTGAAAGATTGCGGAATGCTCGCTGTCAACAGGAAGAATGCTTACGCCGTTTTCCCTTGCAAGATTTGTTACAAGATGACCGCCTGCAACAAGGGTTTCCTTATTTGCAAGGGCAATTGTTTTTTTTGCCTTTATTGCCTCAAGGGTAGGACAAAGGCCTACCATACCCACAACAGAATTTAAAACTGTATCAGCCTTATCGTAAACGGCACACTCAATAAGTCCGTCCATACCGCTGACTACCCTTGTTTCTGTGTCTGCAATTCTTGTTTTCAGCTCTGACGCTGATTTTTCCGACATCATACAGACCATATCGGGTTTAAATTCTCTTACCTGATTTTCTATAATATCAACTCGTGAATTTGCAGTAAGACATCTTACTTTATAGCCGTGCATACGGCATACATCAAGGCTCTGTGTTCCGATTGAACCTGTTGAGCCTAAAAGAGAAATATTTTTCATTATATCACCTTAAAATATCACATTAGAAGAATTTCAATGATAAAAGTGCAATTGAATATGTAACGGGCAGAGTAAAAAGAGATGAATCCATTCTGTCCATAACTCCGCCGTGACCGGGGAAAATTTTTCCGAAATCCTTTACGTCAAAGTTTCTTTTAAGAACTGAGGCAGAAAGGTCACCCATCATACCCATGAATGATACAGGAAGAACTGCAACAAGCAGAACAGTTGCCATTTCACGACTTACGGGAACAACGGCAACCTTGTTATAAATTGTCAAAGCAACAGCATTTAAAATAAAGCTGAATATCAGTCCGCCTATTGCACCCTCAACAGTTTTCTTCGGTGAAATATTCGGAGACATCTTATGCTTTCCGAATGCCATGCCTGCAAGCTGTGCACCTGAATCTGTAGCAAGAGCACAGATAAGAGCATAGAAAATAAGATAAATTCCGAACTGCTCATTATCAAACATATCACGAAGCCTGATAAAAATACTAAAGCCATAAGGCACAAGCACGCTTGCAAAAACGGAAATTGCAACATCCTCAAAGGTTGTATACGCATATCCCTTAAGCATTGCAAGCAGGAACACAAGGCAAAGAAGAATTATATAAATAATATTCGGAACTGCTCCTATAACCTTACCCCAAGCGTCTGCACTGACAATCGGCTCAAGGACGCTTGCACTTGCAAAAAGCTGAAATGCCGCTGAAAAGATTATGCCCACAACCTTAATAAATGTATTCTGCACATTTGCACATCTCATTATTTCTCCTGTTGCTACAGCTGACAAAAAGGCAACTGCAATAACAAGAACGGGAGTGTTTATCTGCCATACAACAACGGCAAGAACTGCCAGCAGGCAGACAGCCGTAATAACTCTTTGTTTCATATTTTCCTCCGTAATTAAACCGCATTAGGCGAATTTATAATGTCAAGCTTTATAAAATTAACCGCCGAAGCGTCTGTTTCTTTTTTCAAATTCTCTGAGAGCCATATGCAAATCCTCAACCTTAAAATCAGGCCAGAGAACATCGCTGTACCAAAACTCACTGTAAGCCGCCTGCCACAGCAGGAAATTTGAAAGCCTTTCCTCGCCGCTTGGTCTGATAATCAAGTCACAGTCGGGAACCGTATAAATATTATCGGAAATGTCCTGCTCGGTTATCTCTGTTTTGCCCTCTTTTATAAGCTTATTTACTGCGGACACAATTTCCTGTCTGCCGCCGTAATTAATTGCGAGATAAACGGTTGTACCTGTATGGGGTGCCGTCTCCTCCTCAGCCTCGTCCATAAGCTCAAGCAAATCCTCTGAAATACCCTCACGCTCGCCGATAAACTTAATCTTACTGTTACCTGCCTGAGTCATATCGCTTTTTGCCTCAAGGAGATAATCCATAAACAAGCTCATTAGGGCGTCGACCTCTTCCTTAGGTCTTTTCCAGTTTTCTGTTGAAAAAGCATAAAAGGTAACGTATTCAATTCCCAGACGCTCACATTCCTTGCTTATGGTTCTGAAAACATTTGCTCCGGCCTTATGACCTGCAGAACGCGGCAAAGCTCTTTTCTTTGCCCATCTGCCGTTGCCGTCCATAATAATTCCTATATGCGTTGGAAGTACAGCAAATTCCTGTGAATTATCATTTTTCTTGGAAAATAGAGCCATATTGTCATCTCCTTAAATACATAGGGCGACATTATTTCAGCCGCCCTCAAAATCAGTCATAATCAGATTGAAAGAATTTCTTCTTCCTTTTTCTTTGTAATTGTCTCAGCCTGCTTGATATAATCGTCAGTGATATCCTGAAGCTTCTTTTCTCCGTCCTTTTGGTCGTCCTCAGTGATTTGATTATCCTTTTTCAGCTTTTTGATATCATCCATAGCATCTCTGCGGACATTACGGATAGCAACCTTTGCCTCTTCACCTCTTTTTGAAACGTCCTTCTGAAGAGTTTTACGATGCTCCTCGGTAAGCTGTGGGAAAGCAAGGCGGATAACCTTACCATCATTCTGTGGATTGATACCGACGTCTGAGGTATTAATTGCCTTTTCAATATCCTTAAGAGTAGAAGCATCCCAGGGCTGAATTACAAGCATTCTTGCTTCAGGCACGCTGACAGCCGCCATCTGATTAATAGGAGTAGGAACTCCGTAATAATCAACCATTACCTTGTCAAGTACGGCAGGATTAGCTCTGCCTGCTCTGATTGACGAAAAATCTCTTTCAAGTGCGTTAAGGCACTTTTCCATTTTTTCCTTAGTTTTTGTAAATACTGCTTCCATAAACATACCTCTCTTAAAATTTTGTATTTTATTTATTAGTTAGTTACAAGTGTACCGATTGTTTCACCCTGAACTGCCTTAATAATATTATCCGAATTTTCAAGATTAAATACAAGTATTGACAAATCATTATCCTTGCAAAGCGAAAAGGCTGTTGAGTCCATAACCTTAATATCCCTTGCAAGAGCATCTCTGAAGGTGATGTTATCAAATTTAACTGCATCGTCAAATTTATTTGGGTCTTTATCATAAATACCGTCAACATTTGTTGCTTTAAGAAGAACGTCGGCATTTATTTCAACTGCACGAAGAGCCGCCGCAGTATCTGTTGAAAAGAACGGTGAACCTGTTCCGCAACCGAAAATAACAATTCTGCCCTTTTCAAAATGACGGATTGCTCTGCTTCTTATGTAAGGCTCGGCAATCTGACGCATTTCAATGGCAGTCTGCACTCTTACATCAGCGCCAAGCTGCTCAAGAGCGTCACAGAGAGCGAGTGAATTCATAGCTGTTGCAAGCATACCTATATGGTCTGCCCTTGCTCTGTCCATATGCTCGCTTGTTCTGCCTCTCCAAAAATTTCCGCCGCCTACAACAATTCCGACCTCTACTCCCATATCAGCTATTTTCTTCACTGATTTGCAAATTGTAATAACGGTATCGTTGTCAATTCCTGTTTTCTTCTCACCGGCGAGAACCTCACCGCTGAGCTTTAAAAGAATTCTTTTATATGCAATGCTCATATTTTATACCTCCGCATAAGTGCACACTTTATCTCCTATATAATAATATAAATTACTCTTAAAGTAAATAGAATAAAGCAAATTTATTTATAAATAAAGTGTAAAAAATCAAAGGACGGTATATACCGTCCTTTAAATAAAATTGATTTTGTTGAATTATCAATTTGATGATTTGCTTAAAATAGCATAATCCTTTGCATTGATAATACCGTCATTATTTAGGTCAAACAAGTATCCGCTTGTTACTGTTGAGTCATTAGGCGCTTTATTAACATAATTTATGTTCCAAAGACGACTTACGGTTGACACATTTCTCGAAATTTCATTTTCGCAGACTTTGCACTTATAGCAAAGCTCATTTGAATCGTTAATGCCTGTGAAATAATAATCGTGTCCGGGGGCAGGAGTTGTATTTGTTCTGGTGGTGCCGCAGATTTTACAGGTATCACGTGAGGTTGCCGCAATTGTACAGCTACCCGTAGTTATAACGGTTGTATCGTAGTAACCGTCTATCCATTCCAAATGTACGGTCTCGGCTGACTGAGTAGCCTGACAGCGAGAACATGTAGGAGTTGAAATTGCATGACCGGGTTTATCTGCAATATCTACAAGCACATCGACATAATCGTGACCGAGTGCAGGTATAACAATCTGATAATTATCGCCTGTAACACCGCATCTTTCACAGGTGGCAGTTTCAAGTCCCTCTTCCTCACAGGTAGGCTGTGTTATAACAATTTCACTTCCCGAAACAGGAGAATGTCCTAAAGCCGCAATGGTTTCTGTTTTAGCAGAGCTACAGCCCTCATTTGAACATTTATACTTGTATGAGCCTGATGTTGTACAGGTCGGTTCCGTACTGTTTTCAGTATCAAGAACATAATTATGACCTATAGCGGCAATTGTTTCGGTTTTTGTTAAGTTACAGTTATGGCAGGCGTATTTTATTTTTCCCGTTGCCGTACAGCTGGGTTCAGTTCTGTCTGTCTCATACCAGTCATGCTCACCGTTTGCAGGGATTGTTACATACTGTGATGCACCGCAGATATTACAAACATCCCTTCTTGTACCGTCAACAGTACAGGTAGCATTAGTAATAACCGTTGAGGTATAATATCCGTCTACCCACGCATCATGGGTTGAGGTTACTGTTTTAGTCTGACAAACTGTACACTGATATGTTTCATATGTATGACCGTTATCGGTATTAACCTCAGTGCCTACAAGCTCATTTGTATGTCCTGTGGCAGGAATTTTCTGAATATCTGTTACTCCGCAAACGGTACAAACGCCTTCCTTTTCGCCCTGTTCGGTACATGTGGGTTCTTTTGTAACCGTGTATTCCTCTACAGTATGAGTTCCCTTTGGAATAACAACATTTTCACTTGCTCCGCAGCCTTCAATATTACAGGAGTGCTTTTCAATTCCCGTAGTAGTGCAGGAGCCCTGCTTAATAACGGTAGTTGTATAAAAGCCGTCAATATATGAAACGTGCTTGATTACATTGTTTTCGGCACCGCAGGCAGTACATGTATAATACTGATAAATATGACCGTCTGATTCAGAGGCATCTTCCTCTTCAACAAGCTCATATATATGGCCTGTTGCGGCAAGCTCTGTTTCTTTAAGAGTAACTCCGCAGTCGTCGCAAACAAGAACAGACATACCTGTTTGGGTACAGGTAGGAGCAACCGTCACACTCTCTGTTGTATTATTGTGGGCACACTCGTCAATAGATTCAAAATTATAACCTTTTTCTTCAGCATAGGTTTGGGTTGTTGAAGGAGAATGACCTCTCATGGTAAGCGTCTGTGAAGAGCCGTTAAACGGGTCCTCTCCGATAACACCGTTAAATGAGCAGTTGGCATTATAAACCGTTGCAGTAGTCATAAAAGAGCAGTTTGCAAAGGCTCTTGTGTTAATAGCGGTTACTGTTTCCGGAATTTCAACAGTAACAAACTTTGTATTGAAGAAGGAATAATTATCAATAGTAGTAATTGTAGACGAGAAATTAACCTTATTAACGCCTGAGCCGTAAAAGGCCTCAACGCCTGTAGAAACAAGTCCTGTGCCGTAGGTTACGGTTGAAAGAGAAGTACATTCTCTGAAAGCAGCAGTGCCCAAGGATGTAAGACTGTTTGGAAAAGTAATGCTTTTCAGGGCAGAGCAGCCTTTGAATGCCATTGCTTCAATAGTTTGAAGATTTGACGGCAAGGTAATATTTTCAAGGGCGGTACATTCTCTAAAGGCACCGTAATCCGCAGTACCTCCGCTTATTGTGGTCAATGTACTCGGAAGAGATACTGATGTAAGGGCGGTACAATTATAAAAGCTTGCCGTACCGATAACCGTAATACCCTCTCCCACTACAACAGTTGTAATTTCAGCCCTATACTCCTTCCACGGTGCAGGATTAGTAGTTGTAACACCATAGTTATGTGTTGCACCGCTACCTGTAATAGTAAGAGTTTTAGTGGAAGAATCATATGTCCATGTGGCAGATGAAGTCGGTTTCAGAGTTCCCTTTCCGCAATCACCGCTCGTTGCAGCGCTGACAACCGACAAATTCACACAGAATACTGCTGTTATTACTATAGCAACCGACAGTAAAGCAGCAATTATTTTTTTCATTTTAACAACCCCTTATATAGTAAGTGATAAAAACACTATCTCATATAGAAATATATCATATAATGTAAAAAATTTCAATATCTTTATAAAATATTAAAAATCCCGAATTCAATCGGGATTTTTTTGTTTATCGTTATATTTTTTGTAAGCAAAGGTACAAATTGCAGTAATAAGCCCTGTAAGCAAAAAGACGATAAGTGCCGTAATATAATTCTTTTCGCTAATCTGTGCACCGCAAATTGTAGATGTTATTATAGATGGTATTCTTGCAAGAGTTGTAATAACAAAAAATTCAACAAGATTGATTTTAAGCGTGCCTGCAATATATGTAAAAATATCCTTGGGAGTACCGGGGATAAGATAAAACACTATCAAAAACAGTCTTTGATTATTTTTATTGCTGATAATTTTAAGCTGATTTATTTGCTCCTCATTAATGAAAGCATTTACAAATTTTGCACCGAAAAGCCTTGAAAGCATAACGATTACCAAGGAACCTAAAAAGCTTCCCAGGGAGCAAAGTGCAAGACCGCCAAAGGTACCGAAGGCGTAGCCCGAGGCAATCTCCAAAGGCTCAGCAGGAATAATTTTGATGACCGTCTGAAACGCTCTGATGAACACAAAAACTGCTGCACTCAGACCGTTATAGGAGTCAAGCCATTGCTTAAAGCTATCTGTATCGGATACAAAAGCCGTCAGGCTTTTCCCCACAGTCAGATACAGAACAAGAAACAATGTCAAAATTATTCCTGCCCCCACAGCATAGATTATGAAGGTTTCTCTGGGAGGAACCTTAAAATATTTTTTAAGCACCCTTTTCATATCTTACAGCTTCTGCCCTGCTTTCAGCGTACTCGTCATAAAACTGCTTGAGATATCCCGAGTACACACTATTCCAAGGCTTATTCTTTCCATTGTAATGAACAATCAGCGTATTCCCTACAACAAATTCAAGGCACTCCTCAAGGGAGCATCTTTTAAGCAGGTGCTTAAAGGTTCTTTCATCAAGATTGATTTTATACTCCGACACGGTTTTAATTTTTCCGTCGTAGAGAATATTTATCAAATCCTGATCAGCCAAAAACAAAATTGAGGAACGGTATTTGATAACCTTAAACACTTTCTTTTCATCAAAGGTTTTTCTCATTTCTTTGATATTCAGAAGCATAATACCTGCGTTTATGTATTTTTCGGAATGTTTTATTCCAAGCCGACCTCTGTTCCAACTGTCGATGACGCCGTCAAAATGCTTGGCGCCTATAATCAAGCTATCCCCAAAGTCTGCCGAGTAAAAGTGATTTAAGGAGTTTAAGATAATTGTATCGGGGTCAATGTAAAGAATTCTCTCGACAGACCTTGGGAGATAGATTGGAGCAAAAATACGATAATAGGTTTCCTTTGAAATACGCTTTTTCGTAGGAGCATTTTTGAACAGGTCATCGTCAAGTCTAATCTGATGAACTGACGAAAAGCTACCTGCAAGAGCGTTTTTTATCATTTTAAAATCAAGCTCGGTTAAAGAGCTGTGTGCAACATAAAGGTCAATCACCGTGCCGTAATTTGTAGCTACAAGAGATTTGAGCATTGTGCAAAGCGGTTTAACGTAGCCCGAATTTAAGGTAACTAATATGTTCATATCCTCACCTCTTACACTATTTTGATATACCCACATTACATCTATGTGACAAACCAATTACATTTTTGTCACGTGTCTTTCCTTTGCCTTAATAGTATCAAATGATTTCAAAATAACAGCAAAGAAAAAGTAAAGATATGGTAAAAAAATTAGGGCTTGTATATTACATCTGCAAAGCAGATATATTATATTTCCGCTAACGCGGGGTTTTTCATTTCTTTCGGGTTGCGAAAGAAACGAAACAA
>JBJFHZ010000089.1:0-7821 GCA_051894075.1 Eubacterium sp. | reverse complement strand
CCCCGCGTTAGCGGAAACATAATATATCTGCTTTGCAGATGTACTATACAAACCCAAATTTGTTACATAAAAAACGGCTTGATTAATTCAAGCCGTTTAATGATTTATTCAATTATCTTATCAAAATATTTGCGTTTTGCTCAAGAACCTCTATTGCTTCCCGACCGCTTTTCTTGATAATCCCTTCAACACCCTGTGAAAACTCGGGCGCACGAGATGTAAGGTTGTGACAGTCGGAGCCGATTAAATGAACCCGTCCGCTTTCAAGATATTTAAAAAGCTTTTTCCTTGTTCCTCTGTGGCCGCTTACAAATGAACCGATATTAGCCTGTGCAAGACATCCTGCATTGATGTAATCATCAAGCAAATCTTCATCCTCCATTAATGCACTGTAGCGTTCAATATGGGCAAGTATCGGCTTTATTC
Organism: Eubacterium sp.; assembly: GCA_051894075.1. GTDB lineage: Bacteria > Bacillota > Clostridia > Oscillospirales > Acutalibacteraceae > Eubacterium_R. The sequence continues at coordinate 7,395 of JBJFHZ010000089.1, read as the reverse complement.
CATAGTCAAAATTCAAATTAAGCAGTCTGTCATAATATTTTTGCGAAAAGTCGCAGGAAAAGGAATGTTCAATAAGCACATATCCTGAATTGCCTATAGCAAGGCGGTCGAGATTTTCATTGCTGAACAGATATTTGCTGATATAAACCTCTGCCGCAGGTATAAGCCTTGGACTGTCAGGCGGTAAAGCCTTTGTCAATTCTTCAAAGGCTCTGTCACGTCTTTCAAGAAAGTCGTCTAAGGATATAGAGTCACTGTAATAATGAGGGGTTAAAATTATTGCTTTTGCTCCCTGCCTTTTCAGCTTTTCAATCATTTCGAGGCTTGTTTCAACATTCGGCGAGCCGTCGTCAATTCCTGGAAGAATGTGGCAATGAGTTTCAACAAGATTTTCAATAATCATAATCTATTCTCCTTATTACTACCTTACGGCTTAGGATTTTGATTATGGGCACTATAGGTTTTAGCAGAGCTGTATTTTCCGTATTTGTTATAATTGCCGTAGCCGGAATATGTACCGTAGCCCGAGTATGTTCCGTAGGTTTTATAGCTTCCCTTGTATTTTGACAGCTTTGTTTCTGCAAAGTTTACAACAAAGCCTAAAATCTTTGCGTCAATAAATTCCAAAGCCGACAAAGCCTTCTGAAGCTCCGGATGTGTAGACTGATTTGAGCGTACAACAAGGACAACACCGTCTGACTCTCTGATAAGCGGGAAAGAGTCTGACACAATATTTACAGGCGGTGTATCGATTATGATATAGTCAAAATCCTTGCTGACATCAGCAAGAAAATCCGACATAAAGTCAGAGCCTAAAAGCTCTGCAGGGTTCGGAGGTATAGAGCCTGAGCAGATAACAGAAAGATTTTCGTATTGCGTAGGATGAATTATACCGAAAATATCAGCGCCTCTTCTGCCGGAAATAGTGTCGCTGAGATAATTTGTCAGCCCCGGAGCATTTGAAAGCCCGAAATACTGATGCACCTTTGGCTTTCTTAAATCACCGTCAATCAAAAGCACTCTTTGGTCTGCCTGAGAAATTGTAACTGCAAGATTTACCGTAGTAGTCGTCTTGCCCTCATTTGGAAGAGAGGAGGATACAACGATAATTTTACAGCCTTTTTTTATTACGGAAAACATAATGTTTGCACGTATGGTTTTATAAGCCTCCTCAACCCTAAACTTAAGCTCGGGCTGAATGGGAGCGCTGTCAAGTAAAAATCTTGATGTTGCAGAGGTAATTTTTGATGATTTTTTTGATTTTTTAGCCATTGCCGTTACCTCCCTTTGTTGATTTCTCCTGCTTTTTTGTTTGAGCGGAGCTCTTTATTTCAAATTCGGGAATGGAGCCCAAAACAGGAATATCATATCTTTCTGTCAGCTCCTCGCTTGTCTTGATGCGAACATCAATAAGGTCTCTCAAAATGAAATATGCGGCAGCTAAAACCAAGCCTGCCAAAAAGCCTATAAGGCATTTTTTAGGATAGCCGAGACTCTGGGATGTTGTGGCTTTTAAAGCCGTGTCCTCAACAGATGCGTTTACAAGGCCGTTGTTGGTTGTCTTCATAACCTCGGGCACCGTTTCCTCTAATTGATGGGCAATTTGATAGGAGAGGTCTGCGTCGGTAGTGGTTACTGTCATTTTGAAAAACGCCGTGTCCGAAACGCTCTCAATAGTAGTTGAATTCTTTATCATTGCCGCAGAATAGTTGGTGTTGAGATTTTCATTTAGTGCATCTGCAACCTTTTGGTTGAATTCATTTGTTTTGAAAAGCTCAATGTATGTTGCCATCATTTTCATGGCATAGTTCATTTTGCTTGTGTTGCTTACCTGTTGTTGAGATGAGGATGAATCCGAAAACTCCTGATCCTTGTCCACGGCATAGGCAAGAAATTCAACAGACGAAGCGTATGTAAGGGTTGTAAAATTTGCCGTAAAGAAATAGGCAACAAAGGTGCCTATCAAAGCAAAAATAATCAGCGTTTTCCACTTCTTTAAAAGCAGTGTTAAAATTTTTTGCACGTTTGCATCAATATTCATTTAATCCCCTCCGTTATGGGCACAAAAACTCACTATATTATATTATAATATATTATATTTTAGTTATTGTCAATGAACATATTTAATTTTATTCTATTGACAAGTGGCATAAATAGGTGATAATATTTTCTAAAAGAATACAGTTGCTTTTCTGTAGCTATAATATATGCAGACGAAAAAATCGAGGGGAAGAATTTATGCAGGATAATAAAATTAAAATGCCCGTATGGGGACCTTATTCAAAAAAATATATGGGTATTTCAAGAGTGATAGAAAATCTTGCCGATGTTGGCGCAAGGTATGATTTTTCGGTTCACCCAACACTTTGGAACAGCTCCACCCCTGTTCCCAATGTTACCGTGCCGTCGTCATATCATTTATGGAATTGCAAAAGCGACTATACATATTTTTCTTACAGATATGAGCTTATGTGGAAGGATATGGTTTATGCCGATGTCTCTTTCTCGAAAATCAATGACGAAACATATTTAATGAGATGCGAATTTGTAAATAATACCGAGCTTTCGCAAAACTGCATATTAAATATTTTTGCGTCCTTGGAATTTCCTTATCCCACCTATTGCAAGGTGAATACACCTGAAAAATGCGTGCTGAAAACGGCAAACGACTACACGGATTATTCCTATGCAGTACCTCGTCCTTGGGATAACGAAAACCCTGACGGAATGTTTAAGGGAATGTTTGCCGATAAGGATTTTTATCTTGGCAAGGGACTTGGCGACAGGTGTGAAAATTATCACGTTCATTTCCTAAATCTTAAACCTTTTGGCTGTGAAAAGGGTGATAGGGTTTCCTATAGCATAAAAGCTGACGGATTTAAAAATCCGATTATTGCTCTTAGATACAGAACAGTTACCGACGGTGACGGAAAATTTGATATGAAGTCAGAGGACGATGCCTATAGCAATATAATATTCCCACACAGTGATGATCTTACTTTTATCTATCTGCCGTATATAGAAGATTTTACCCTTGAAAGTCTTGGCGGTGCAGGAGTTGAGCTTGATTTTCTTGCAGTAATTGAAAGCGGTGAAGAGGATAACCTTACTACCGAAAGGGTCAATTTCCCCTATGTTCCCGAAATCACCACCGAGGTGCTTGAGAACGGACACAGATCTGTACTTAAATATAACGGAATTGAAAAGCCCTTCTGTATTCTTACAAATAACAAGAATACAAGAGAGCGAGCTCTTAATTCAGGCAGTCTGGAGGATGCACTCATTAACCGCCTTTCAAACGGTGACCATACATATGACGATTTAGCGGAAACCTTTTCGGGCTCCTTCAAGAGAAAGCACAGCGATGACGGCTTTTTCCACAACACTCTTATTAAGTCAATTTTTATCGAGCCTCATACCTCTCATACAGAATATGCGGTTTTGTCAATGGGAGAATTTGACGGTCTTGCCGATGATGAATATAAAGAAATTTACGAAAAAGCAAAGGCATCAAGTCCTGTTGCTGATTTTAACGAGGCAGGAAAAAAGTATACTCTTTCAACGGAGATACTGAAATCAACGCTTCTTACTAATGTTGTTTATCCCGTTTACCGCCACGGAGAGAATGTTATTCACCATACTCCCGGTAAGAGATGGGACAGCTTTTATACCTGGGACAGCGGCTTTATCGGAATGGGACTTTTGGAGTTTTCGCCGAAGCTTTGCCAGTATGCTCTTGATATGTACCTTTGCGACGATACAAATAAGGACTTTGCATTCCTGCTTCACGGCTCACTTGTTCCAACGCAGTTTGCAGAGTATCTTGAGCTATTAAAGAGAACGGATGACAAGGAAAGCCTTGCCTTTCTTTATGACAAGGCAAAGCTTTATTATGAGTTTTTGAGAGGCAGAAATCACGGCTCAACTGTTGCAAAATTTAATAACGGTCTTTTGACCACATACGATTACTGGTATTCCCATTGCGGTATGGATGATTATCCGGCTCAGGTTGAAATGATGAACAGAAAATCCCAAAAATACACTTGCCCTTGCCTTTCCACTGCACAGATTATCCGTGCAGGAAAAATTATGAAAATGGTTGCTGAATCTCTGGGTAGATATGACGATATTAAGACATATGACACTGATATTGAGTATTCTACAAAGGCTCTTAACGACCTTGCCTGGGACGAGGAAAGCGGATATTTCGGCTATACGGAGTATGATGAAAAGGGCAATGTAACAGGCATAATGAGAACTGCCGACGGAGAGAATTTCAACAAGGGTATGGACGGAATTTATCCTCTTGTTGCAGGTGCAGTTACAGGCGAAAGAAAGAAAAGACTTATTGAGCATATCAAAAATCCAAAGGAAATGTGGTCAAGGGCGGGAATTTCCGCTGTTGATATGAGTGCCTCCTATTATTTTGACGACGGCTACTGGAATGGTAATGTATGGATGAGCCATCAGTGGTATGTTTGGAAAACGATGCTTGATAACGGCGAGGCTGATTTTGCCTTTGAAATTGCAAACAGAGCCCTTGATATGTGGAAGGACGAAACAGACTTTACTTATAACACATACGAATGCTTCGGAATTGCCACAAAAAGAGGCGGTTGGTTCCATAATTTCGGCGGTCTTTCCGCTCCTATCTGTATTTGGGCGAACTGCTACTACAAGCCACAGACTGTAACAACAGGCTTTGATATTTGGACCGATTATCAAAGGACAACTGATAACAGTGCCGAGATTTCATTTAAGTATTACGGCGACAATGAAAAATACACAATGGTTGTAACTCTTTCCGACAAGTGCGATTATGTTGCTTTTCTTGACGGAAAAGAGACCAAATTTTTTGAAAGAAATAAGGGCTCCTTGGAATTTACATTTACATCAGATGTAAAGTCGGGAGTGCTTGTGATTAAAGAGAAATAAATTAAAGGGGTAAAGGATATGGAAAACAAAATTTGCGGAAGCAATAATGAGCCGCTGAAAATCCAGCTGATTACCGATACTCATTATTACTCAAGAAAAACAGGTACGTCGGGCAGGGAATATGACAAAATGGAATCAAAGTCCCAAATGGTGATTAAGGATTCCGACCTTGTGCTTAAAGCAGGCTTTGATATGCTGTGCGAGGATACGTCAACAGATATCGTACTTCTTTCGGGTGATACAACTCATAACGGCGAGATTGAATCCCATAAGGAATTTATCGAAATGCTCCGTGACCTGAAAAAGAGGGGTAAGAGAGTTTATGTAATAACCGCCACCCACGATTTCCGTGACGGCGGTGTTACCGACGGCTTTGTTGGTGATGATAAAATTCAGGTGCCTGCTGTTGAGGAAAGACATGACCTTTGGGATATGTATTATGAGTTCGGTCCCAACGAGGCTATTTCAACTCATAAGGAGTCAATGAGCTATGTTGTTCAGCTTGCACCGGGCTACCGTCTTTTTGCTCTGAACGACGATACGAACTATAAGCCCGACGGCGAAAGAGGCTCAGGCTTTTCAGATGATTGTATGAACTGGATTCTTGAACAGCTTAAGGACGCTCAGGAAAACGACCAGTATGTTATCGCAATGACTCATCACCCTATGATTGCTCCGTCACCGTTTTATGCAATTATCGGTAAAGGCGATATGCAGAGAAATCACGAAACTACAAGAGAAATCTTTGCAGATGCAGGGCTTCAATGTATGCTTACAGGTCATACCCATATACATAACATCAGCTCTGTCACAACTAAAAAGGGCAACGTATTTTATGATATTGCAACAGGTGCAATGATAGGATGTCCCCCTGTAATGAGAAATATCACCTTTGACCCGAAGAACGCTAAAATTGATGTTGAAACAGTTACTATTAAAGATGTTCCCGGACTTGACACAAAGGGAAAGCCCTTTGACGAATATATGAAAGGCTTTTTCTTCGGTATGATTGCCGAGGTTATCTGGGCAATGGGCAATGATATTGACCGCCTTGCCGAAATGACACCTGCGTTTTCAATCCCCGGCGAAAAGGTTAAGAAGCTCGCTTGGATTATTAAGCCTGTTGGAAAATTCCTTAACAAGCTTACCTTTAAAAAGGTTTGGAGACTTTGCAAAAAGGAAAGCGGACTTAAAAAAGAGGATATTGCAGATATTGCCGACAACAAGGTAGTTGATTTTATCCTTGAGCTCGTGCAGAACCTCTATTGCGGGGATTCGCCCTACGGTCCCGAAACAAGAGAATATAAGCTTACCTGCGGACTGCTTAATGTTATTGATTCATTCCTTGATACGATTCACCTGAAAATCGGTAAATTTCTCAAAGGTGCAACCACAGTAAGAGCACTTGTGGAGCCACTGCTTTGGAATCCGGGCTTTTGCGATGCCGAGGCTACGCTTCCTATGTATCCGATATATGATGAAAATAACCCTGCACCGAAGCAGGAGGAAAAGAAATTTAATGACCCTGTAAAGGAAAGTAAAAAAGGACCTCTTATTCTTATAATTTTAATCCTTTTGGTAATTCTCCTTCTTGCAGTAGTTGTGGGCATGGTTGCTCTGATTGTTTGGGCAGTTGCGGCTATTGTTAAGGCAATCACAGGCTTTGCAATTTTAGGATTAATGTTATAACATTTTTCTATTGCAAAATGAACATTTAGTTGATATAATATCAATGTATTAATACTTTATTATTTTAAAGGAGAAAATTTATGGCAGACGAAAAAAAGAAAATCAGTCTCGGTGGTATTGATAATGCCGCAGAGGAAAAGGGTTCATTCATAAAAACTCTTTGGCAGCTTGTTAAATTCCTTGTTGTTTCAGGTCTTGTAACAATTATTCAGTTGGTTTTGGCAAATGTTCTTCCGCTTATTTTTGACGGCGTTACAGCTACACTTCCTGCATTTTTACAGGGCATTTTCCAGCCGGATTTCATTTTTGACGCTTCAACACCAAAGGGTCAGGAGCAGATTGCAAAATATGTTATTGACGGCGTTGTAACTTGGGGTTATCTCCTTCCGTTCTTCCTTTCAAACCTTATTGCAAATATCTACGGCTTCTGGCAGAACAAAAAGACAACCTTCAAATCAGATGCGCCTTGGTATAATTTCGCAATTTACATTATACTTATGATTGCTCTTATTCTTTTCTCAACATGGCTTCAGGGCTGGCTCGTTGGTATTATCGCTAAGGCAAATATTTCATTCCTTAACGGCCTTGCAAGAACAATTGCAAGCTTGGCAGCAGGTCTTGTTCAGATGCTTGTTCTCTTCCCGATGGAGAAGTTCGTGCTTCTCAAGGAAAAGAAGCCTGCAGACGAAGAAAAGGCTGCATAATCCTATTAACACAAAAGGCGCTGTAAAAAAATATCGAAATGAAAATCCGGGATTCATGAAAAGTGAG
>JBJFHZ010000088.1:0-8051 GCA_051894075.1 Eubacterium sp. | reverse complement strand
AACCCACCTCCCCTTACACAGGGGAGGCTCAATTCGGTTCGACAAATCATAATTTGTATTATGCGTTTATTATATCATCATACAAAACTTTTTTCAAGAAAAGACTTGACAAACGAGTTAGTCAGTGCTAACATATATGCGGTTAGAAGAAACTAACTTACGTTGATATTATTCAAGGGACGTGATATTTGTGATGCCTCTTAATTTTGCTGATTCAGGGGAAGAGCTTATTATACAAAAGATAGGCGGAAACCCGAAAATCAGAGCACATCTTAATGATTTAGGCTTTGTTGTGGGCTCTCCCGTAACTGTTATATCCTCAATGGGAGGAAATTTAATTGTTAATATCAAAGAAACGAGAGTAGCCATCAGTCAGGAAATGGCCGGCAAAATAATGGTCTGACGCATATAATAGGAAATAAGTATTTACATACATTTAAAATCAGAAAGGGAGATACATATGAAAACATTAAAGCAGGTTGAAATCGGAGAATCTTGTACAGTTAAAAAGCTTCACGGAGAAGGTGCCTTAAAAAGAAGAATTATGGATATGGGAATTACAAAGGGTGTAAGTATCTTTGTTCGCAAGGTAGCGCCCTTGGGCGACCCTATTGAGGTTACAGTCAGAGATTATGAGCTTTCACTCAGAAAGGCTGACGCAGAGCTTATTGAGGTTGAATAAACCTCTTTTTTGGCAATAAAAGTTAGTGGTGACTAACGAATGTTAGAAAAAACTAACTTGAAATAATACAGATAGGACGGTATAATATATGAGTATCAGAATTGCCCTTGCGGGAAATCCTAACAGCGGTAAAACAACGCTTTTTAACGCCTTGACAGGATCAAATCAGTTTGTGGGAAATTGGCCGGGTGTTACGGTGGAGAAAAAGGAGGGAAGGCTGAAAAAGCACAGTGATGTTATAATCACAGACCTTCCCGGAATTTACTCTCTGTCACCTTACACTACAGAAGAGGTTGTAGCAAGAGATTATTTAATTGATGAAAAGCCTGACGCAGTACTGAATATTATCGACGGAACTAATTTGGAAAGAAATTTGTATTTGACAACACAGCTTGTTGAGCTAGGAGTTCCGGTAGTTGTTGCTGTTAATATGATGGACTCTGTCAAAAAAAGCGGAGATAAAATTCGTATTGATGAGCTTTCAGGACAGCTGGGTTGCAGGGTTGTGGAGATTTCCGCCCTTAAAGGCACGGGAATCGGTGAGGCGGCACAGGCGGCGATTGATGCCGCTAATGGTGCTCCGACTGTACCGCAGCATAGCTTTTCCGGTGCTGTTGAACACGCCTTAGCTCATATTGAAGAGGCAGCAGTTCACAATATGCCTGAAAAACAACAACGCTGGTATGCCATCAAGATTTTCGAGCGTGACAAAAAAGTTCTTGCTCAGCTTAATCTTGACTCTTCGGTTATCAGTCATATTGAAAAAGATATTCAGTCGGCAGAAAATGAGCTTGACGATGATTCCGAAAGTATTATTACAAACGAGAGATATTTATATATTTCGTCAATCATCAAATCCTGCTTAAAAAAAGCAAAAAGGGAAAAGCTTTCCACTTCGGATAAAATAGATAAGGTTGTAACAAACAGATTTCTCGGCTTGCCCATTTTTGCCCTTGTTATGTTTATTGTTTACTATGTATCAATGCAAACGGTGGGAGCATTACTAACCGATTGGGTAAATGATGAATTGTTTACAAATATTATTCCGCCTGCGGTAACAGGCTTTCTTGAGTCGATAAATTGTGCCCAATGGCTTATCGGTCTTATTGTTGACGGTGTAATTGCAGGTGTGGGTGCAGTTCTCGGCTTTGTACCTCAAATGCTTGTGCTGTTTATCTTTCTTGCTTTTCTTGAAAGCTGTGGATATATGGCAAGAGTTGCATTTATTATGGACAGGATTTTCCGTAAATTCGGATTGTCGGGAAAATCATTTATACCTATGCTTATCGGCACAGGCTGTGGTGTCCCGGGTATAATGGCTTCCCGTACTATTGAAAATGAACGTGACCGCCGTATGACAGTTATGACAACTACGTTTATTCCCTGCGGAGCAAAATTACCTATTATCGGACTTATTGCAGGTGCAATGTTTAACGGCTCAGGTCTTGTTGCGGTTTCGGCTTACTTTATCGGAGTTTTGGCAATAATAATTTCAGGTATTATGCTGAAAAAGACAAAGATGTTTGCAGGGGACCCTGCTCCCTTTGTTATGGAGCTTCCTGCGTATCATCTGCCAACAGTCAGTACCGTTCTTCGTTCTATGTGGGAAAGAGGCTGGTCATTTATTAAAAAGGCAGGAACTATTATCGCTCTTTCGACAATAGTAATTTGGTTCCTTCAGGGATTCGGATTTGAAAACGGCAGCTTCGGTATGGTTGAAAATATGGATAATTCTATTCTTGCAAAGCTCGGTATGGCAATTTCCTGGTTATTCATACCGCTGGGCTGGGGCGGCTGGAGAGCCGCTGTTGCCGCAGTAACAGGTCTTGTTGCAAAGGAAAATGTTGTAGGAACCTTTGGTATTCTATATCATTTTGCAGGTGAACTTGCAGAAAACGGTAACGAAATATGGGCAAATCTAAATGCTGATTTCAATGCTTTAAGCGGAGGCCATGCCGCACTTGCAGGATATTCATACTTGATTTTCAATCTTCTTTGTGCTCCCTGCTTTGCCGCTATCGGTGCAATTAAAAGAGAAATGAACAGCTCAAAATGGACTTTGTTTGCAGTGGGATATCAGTGCGTATTTGCTTATGCGATTTCTTTGATAGTATATCAGTTCGGTCTGCTTTTTGCAGGAGATGTAAATATCGTGGGAATTATTTTTGCGGCATTGGCACTTGCATTTATTCTCTATATGCTTTTTAAGCCCTATAAAGAGGGTAGCACCCTTAAATCAATGGCTAAGGTTAATGCTTAATTTGAAAAGGTGATGTTATGATTACATTTTTAAAAGCAAACGTCGGAACAATAGTGGTTTTGCTTGTTGTAATTGCTGTAGTTACGGCAATAATTGTAAAATTAGTTAAGGATAAAAAATCGGGTAAAGGCTGCTCCTGTTCGGGAGATTGCAGTAAGTGTCACGGCTGTCCTCACGGTGATATGAAATAATAAAAATGTCTCGGAAGCAATATGCAACCGAGACGTTTATTTTTATTTAAAATTATCCAAAAAAGAACAGCAGAAGTATTACTATAATGGCAATTATTCCAAGTCCTGCAAAGAATTTTATCGCTCTGTTTACAGCGTCAAACATATTTGTGGGCATAATCTGGAATATTGCGTATCTGAAGGGCTCCTTTACCTTTTCTCCCACAAGATTTCTGAAACGAAGGTCGTATGTATCAAGAGTACCGTCTTTTTTAAGTTCAATAATTCTTACGCCTCTGTCCTTGCCGGGACCGTAAACGTGAAAGCCTGCACCCTGAGTATATCCCAAGTCAATACCGTCAACCTTACCGTTAAAGGAATTGTTGTGGTCGTGACCGAAATAAACGCCGATAACGTCGCCCTTTTCCTTGAAGGCTTCAAATTCACCGCTGTTTTCCTGAGGGTCGGCAGGTGATTCCTTCATAAAGCCGGAAGCGTTTACCCTGTCGGGATTTAAGATATAAAATCTGTTTGCGTGGGTTCTGAAGCCTCGAACAGCCTTTTTCGTACCTTTTTTAACCTCAGTCAGCAGTTCAAATATTTCACACAGCGGTATGTGCTGAATTACTACAGAAGGGATAACCCTGCCGTATTCAGCCTCGTATTTGTCACGTGTATTCCTGTACCATTCAATCTGATTTTCGTGAACACAGTCGTAGCCTATGTCAAGACTTGTATGACTGTCAATGAGATAAAGAAGAAATTTCAGCTCATCTGCGTCACGGATTTCTATAACGTGGTTGGCACAGCCGTCAATTCCGTCTGTATTCTCTCCTATGAAATAATCAAAGCCCTTGTATATTTCAAATTGCTCCTCATTGCTAAGTCCTACCTGTCTGTCGTGATTTCCGAAACAGACAGTAAAAGGAATTTTCCTATCCCTAACAGGCTTTGTAAGAGTATCAAGTGAGCCTTTGACCTTTTCTCTGTCACCCTTAAAGGTTGATTTGCCCCAAATTTGGTCACCTGAGTATACAACTAAATCAGGTTCCTCTCTGTCTAAAGCGGCATTGATTAAATCAATGGTGTCTGGGCTTATTTTAACGCCGTCCTGAGTATCGGCTATCTGCATAATTTTAAAGGTTTCGTTTTTGAATTTCAACATATTTACACCTCGCTTATTAATTCTAACATATATTTCCCTTGACTGCAACTTTAATAAAATTTATAATAGTATTAATATCCGCCCGTAGCGAAGCTGGATATCGCAGCAGATTCCGATTCTGAAGGTCGGGGGTTCAAATCCCTTCGGGCGGGCCAAAAAAGAAACGACAATTTTTAATTGAAAATTGTCGTTTCTTTTTGGTTCTCTTCTCTTTTCGTTTTTCTTTCTTCACTTTTCACTTATAAAATTGTCGTTTCCGGAGAAAAGATAAGAGAGAACAGAGAAAAGAATCGGTGGCTTTGCTTTGCAAAGCATTGATAACAATTCTGTCTTGTGGTAATATATAGAAATGAAAAATCCATACACAAAATTGTAAAATACATCTTTTTTAGCGGTTGGACAGACAAAGGTGATATTTTTCTCCATTTTGGCATTTATATGTTACATAATTATACATTTAACTATTGCAACTTGTCCGTATATCTGTTACAATAAGGCAGTCAAGGGGCATTAGCGCAGCTGGGAGCGCACCACACTGGCAGTGTGGGGGTCAGGGGTTCAAGTCCCCTATGCTCCACCAAAAAGAAAAGTCGCGATAGCGGCTTTTCTTTTTGTTCTTTTCACTATTATCTTTTACATTTTCTCTCTTCTCTAAATTTATATTGCTACTTTTCCGAGAAAAGATAAGAGAGAACAGAGAACAGAATCGGTGGCTTTGCTTTGCAAAGCATTGATTATGAAACCAAAATGTGATACAATTCACATAGAGGTGATACCAATGAACAGTCCGCTGATTGATAAATCTCTTGATTTTGCGACGGAAATAGTTTTGTTTTACGAGGAGTATTCTAAAACAAGAAAAGACACAACCATTGCAAAACAATTACTTCGTTCTGCAACAAGTGTTGGTGCAAATATAAATGAGGCGGTTTATGGTAACAGTAAGGCAGATTTTATTTCTAAATTACATATTTCACTTAAAGAAACAGGAGAGAGCATTTATTGGCTTACGCTTCTAAAAAGAACAAATTTAATTGATTATAATTTTGATGAGTTACTTTCACTTGCAGAGGAAATAAAGAGAATGCTGATTGCTTCTATCAAAACTGCAAAGGAAAACAGTCCATCAAAAGCCAAATAACAGATTTTATGAAATATTGATTTTAACGCTGTCATATGTTAAAATATGGCAGTATTTTTATTTTTTGCCAAAATATTAAAATGCTGTTACAAATTTGCTTAACTGTTGAGATTTTACTATTTATATGTTACAATAATCCAAATCACATAGCTTCTGATTTATTTTAAGAGAGGAAAAATTATGATTAATATTATCCCAATGCCGTCGGAGTATAAGATAAATGACGGCTTTTTTACAGGATTTGAAAATTTAACGGTAAAAAGTGATTTTGACCTACCACTGCTGAAATGCCCGAGAGGAGAAAGCAGCAGGCTTATTATAATTAAAGAGCCGTCCTTTGACGCAGAGGAATATACGCTTGACATTGATAAAAATAAGATAGAGATTAAAGCTTCTTCGAAAACAGGGGTATATTATGCCCTGCAGTCCTTAAGACAGCTTTGCAGAGAAGAGCTGGGCGAAGGCAAGGCTCCATGCTGTCATATAAAGGATAAGCCAAGGTTTATGTGGAGAGGCTTGCATCTTGACGAAAGCAGACATTTCTTCGGTAAAGACGGAGTTAAAAGATTTCTTGACCATATGTTTATGATGAAGCTCAATGTGTTCCACTGGCATTTAACCGATGACCAGGGCTGGCGTATTGAGATTAAAAAATATCCGCTTTTGACAGAAAAAGGCTCTGTGAGAGAGTATACTCAAATTAACGGCTGGAAGTCCTCAGAGCTCATTAACGAAAGATACGAGGGCTTCTATACCCAGGACGATATCCGTGAAATAGTTGCATATGCGGAAGAAAGAGGAATTATGATTGTTCCCGAAATTGATTTTCCCGCCCATTGTGCATCTGCCATTGCGGCATATCCATGGCTTGCCTGCAAGGAGCTTTTCAGAGAGGTGCCCGGATATTTCGGTGGCTTAATTCCCGAAAGAAAGCTTAATATCAAGGACTGGAACAGACCTATCTGTCCCGGTAAGGACAGAACTGTTGAATTTGTTTTTGACGTTATTGACGAGGTTTGCGAGCTTTTCCCTGCACCTTATTTCCATATCGGCGGTGATGAAGCACCTAAGGACGAGTGGAAGAAATGTCCCTGCTGTCAGCAGAGAATTAAGGAAAACAATCTTAAAAATGAAGAGGATTTACAGGGCTGGCTTAATAATAAGATACTTGCCCACGTAAAAGAAAAGGGTAAAAGCCTTATCGGCTGGAATGAAATTCTCAAGGCAGGAAATCTTGACAAATCTATTATCGGTCAGTATTGGACACCTCAGAGAGATAAAAATGCAGAATGCTTTGTAAATAGCGGCGGAAAGCTTATTATGTCAAATCATCACAGCTTTTATTTTGATATGACATATGCTCAGTATCCGCTTAAGAATACATATGACTATAAGCCTGAAAAATTCGGTGTTAATAAAGAAAATGTTAAGAATGTTTTAGGTGTTGAGGGTGAAAACTGGACAGAGTGGATAGACAGTCTTGAAATGCTTGACTGCCGTTTACATCCGAGAATGGAGGCTCTTGCCGAGGTTGCCTGGACTCCCGAAAGCAAAAGAGATTGGAACAGCTTTTTATCAAGAGTTGAAGGCTTTAAGCCTTATTTTGAATATCTTGGCATTAATTATGCGGTTGACAGCGTTTCAATGCCTAAGGGCATTATCAAAAGAGCCAAGATACAGAAAAAGTTTTTTAAAGGTGATACTCATTTAGAGTTGAAGCTTAATAAAAAATATAAAGCACAAGGAGAAAAGTAAAATGAAGATTGCAGATTTTCCCCAGTCGGTAATTGACGAAAATGTTGATTACACCGTTAAGGAAATAACAAACGTCATCAAAAAGTACGGACCCCGTGAATCCGGTAACGAAAACTGCTTGGCGGCAGAAAAGCACATCAAGAAGGAAATGGATACCTTCTGTGACGAAACAAGATTTGAAACCTATAAGATGTCTCCTAAAGCGTTTTTGCAGTGGACAAAATTTGTTTCAGTTGCAATATTCCTTGCAGTAGTTGTATGTGCAGGGCTTGTGTTTACAAGTGTTATAAGTATGTTTGTTGCGCAGTGTATTGTTTGCGGAGTTGTATTTGTAGGTCTGCTTATAACTGTTATGGAATTTCTTATGTACAAGCAGTTTATGGACGTATTCTACAAGAAGGTTGAGGGACACAACCTTTTAGGCGTCAGAAAGCCGAAGGGTGAGGTTAAAAGAAGAATTATCATCAGCGGTCATATTGATGCTGCATATGAGTGGAGACATATCTATTACGGAAAGAAATTTCCGCTTATGACAATCCTTATGGCTTGCACTATTGTCGGTGCCATTGCTTCCTTTGTAATTTCTGCAATTACGGTAATTGCACATTTTGTTAATATGGGCGCATTCGGAGAATTTATGACTGATTACAGCTATTTCTTCCATTTCTTTACTGCGCTTGCAATGGTTACACTTTTCCTTTTTGTTGATTTTAAAACAATTTCTCCCGGTGCTAACGATAACCTTACAGGTACCTATGCGGCTGTTACTGCTTTGCGTATGCTTGATATGGCAGGCGTTGATTTTGAAAACACCGAGGTTTGTGCAATGATTACCGACGGTGAAGAGGCAGGACTCAGAGGCTGTAAGCAGTGGGCAA
>JBJFHZ010000087.1:0-1708 GCA_051894075.1 Eubacterium sp. | reverse complement strand
AATAAAATTAACACTCGTTAACACTCAATTTAAATAGCAAGTTCGGAGGCTGTAATCGTTTTGATTTGCAGTACACGAGCTTGCTAACAGGAGTTGAACTCATAGCCCATGCACCCTAAATATAAGCTGGAGCTACAATAGCGTGGAACTGCAACAAAAGATTTAGTTGTATTTTTAGAACTCAGTGCATAATATAATTATAAGAGAGGGTCTGCTTTAGTGGATGAGTGGGAATTCTTTCACAAAGCTATTCATACTTGTTCATTAACATTTTGCTTGAAAAAAATATAATAAGCTGTTAAACTGTAAACAGGTATATTATGAAAGGAGGAGCAGTATGGCAACAATTTCAATGCACAAAGAGTTTGTGGTAAAAGAAGAAAAAGCATTTGAACAATTGAAAAAGGATGTTGAGAAAAAAGCAAATCTGAACAGATCTGTTGAAAGTGCTCCATCCTTAGAAAAAGGAACAGAAAAATTAAAACGGTTCTCGTTTCTTTAAAGTCTTTAGTAGAGAAAGCCCGTGAGCAGAGTGCTGAAGAAGTACTGCAGCGGGCTTTAAATATGTTCAAATGCGATAAAGACGAAGATATAGAATCATTCTTACATAACAAAGCTATAGATCATATTGAACGAGGAACATGTAGTGTGTTTCTGATCTTAGACGAAGAAAAATTCGACAATAATATAATTGATATTATTGCCTACTTTACATTGTCACATAGAAGCGTTATGTTTCATGCTGATGTAAGTAATACTAAAGTTCGTGCAGTAGCAGGGTTTAAGGGAAAAACATCAACATCAGTAGTCTTAATTGGACAAATTGGCAAGTTTATTGATGGTGATTCGAAAGCAGATATTTCAATTGATGTAATCCTAGAATATGCGTTTGAAGTTATTCGTGCTTCCAGTGAATTGATTCCATGTAGGGCGGCACTAGTTGAATGTTCAGAAATCATTCACAAATTGTGCATATATGAAAATGCAGGGTTTAGATTTCTCCAACAGGATGGAGACTTTTATCAATATTATAAGGTGATAGAATAAAGTAGTAAGACACATTTTCCTATTCTTTTGAGAGAGTGTACTCGATGACTCATCATCAAGGACATTTTTATATATGAATGATGTGTCTGTTAGAGTTGTTGGATCGAATAATGTCGTCCAAAGTGATGATTAAAAAATGACGCTCGAAGAAATGATTATGAAAAATATTATTTCGAACAACAAAATCACTCGAAATGAGCTTGGGAAATATAGAAGGTGAAGTAAAAAACAATTGAATCACAATTGGCAATGAATTGGAGATACTGATACATGACCGGCTGAAACCCTTGAAACTAAAGGAGTTACAGAGCTGCAGTCATAACGTCTCCACCAAAACATGCCACCCGGTGCTTTAGCACCGCCGGTGGCATTTTCGCTAGGGATGCCCGCGATTGATGAGCGGAGCGAAATCAGAGCGGCAAGCAGCCCGAACGTGCAGATATGGCCTTGGCTAGAAATAGCCAGGGCTCTTTTATTGCAAGGGGTTTGACCGAAAAAGCCAGTAGTATCAAGGCTTCAGCGTCTTTTTAAATATAATTTCAGACCTGTTTCAGATTATCTCAGACCACTAAAACTGGGGATGAAACAGGAGGTTTTTTGCATGATTTGGGGATGAAACGTGAGGACGCGGGCTCCTTTGAACCAGGCGAGAGTGAGTAGA
>JBJFHZ010000086.1:0-8534 GCA_051894075.1 Eubacterium sp. | reverse complement strand
ATTGCACTACATATCCACAAAAATTCGAGCCGAGAGAACACCCCTCTCGGCTCGAATTTTTACTTTTTTCAACATTGAAAATACTTCAGTATCATCCTAAATTTTGGACTATAAAACTACAACGAAAAACACAAAAGTATGAAATCTTGACAATTTGTGTATAATACAATATAATAAATTCAAAGGAGGCGATAATATGAATATGTTTGATGAATTAGCTTCAAAATTCAAAACGGATGAACCTATACTTGTTGAAGATATAGAAAGACTATACCCCGACCGTTCTCGTCCTTGGATTGACAAGGCTATCAGGACGATGATTGATAACAAACAAATCAAAAGATTTTCAACAGGCGTATATTATATTCCGAGAAAAACTATTCTCGGAGATTCGGTTTTGAATCCAAGGAAGGTCATCGTAAAAAAATATATTCAGGATTCGCAAGAGGTTTATGGTTATCTCGGCGGCGCTTCGCTACTGAATTCATTTGGTCTGACAACACAGGTGCCAAATGTAATTACTGTTATTTCCAATAACGAATCAACTCGTGGCAGAAAAATTGAAATCGGAAATCAATCTGTTTACCTATGCAAGCCTCCGACAAAAATTACTAAATCAAATTTCAAAACGCTTCAATTTTGTGAATTGATTAGACTGATTGATTTTGATACATTGGATAGCATTGAAATTAAGAATTTAGAAAACTACATTGATGAGAATAATATCTCTCTATCCGGTATCAGCAAATACTGTTCAGCTTTTCCGGATTCTGTATCAAGAAAAATATTAGGAGGTCCGTTAATTGAAAAGCTTACACAATGATAAAGAAGCATTTAACGATATTATCCTTGCAACATCAAATGCATTAGGTATTGAAATGGCAATCGTAGAAAAGGATTATTATGTTTCCCTGCTGCTAAATGAAATCAATAAAAACTATCCTGATATTATTTTTAAGGGTGGCACCTCTCTTTCAAAATGCTACAAAATCATCAATAGATTTTCCGAGGATATTGATATTGGTATCAACGCCGACAAAGCAACCGAAGGTATGCGTAGAAATCTAAAGACTGCAGTAAAAAAATCAATAGATGATTTAGGACTGAAGCTTGATAATGAAGAAGAAATTATGACAAGAACATATTTCAACAAATATCAAATTACCTATCCGATAATTGATGATACCTTTATGTCAATAAAGCCGTATTTATATGTTGAAACAGCAGTGTTTATGAAACCGTTTCCGTATGAAATTCAGGAGGCTGACACATATATTTACCGTTTTTTGAAGCAACAGAATTTGGATAATATAATCACTGAATACGGATTAGAGCCTTTTGAAATAAAGGTACAAACATTAACAAGGACATTTATTGATAAAATCTTTGCCATTGGCGATTATTATTTGACAGGCAACAAGGAAAGAACATCAAGACATTTATATGAATTGTATAAGCTGATGCCACAAATTAAATTTGATGATGAATTCTTTGCCTTGTTCAATGAGGTCAGAGAAATCCGTTCAAACGATTCTGCCTGTCCATCAGCAAAGGACGACCAAAGTATTAAAGAAATAATCGGCAAAATCATAAAGGAAGATTATTTCAAAAAAGACTACAACGAGGTTACATCAAAGCTGTTGTTTGAATCTGTTGATTATGAAACAGTCAAAGCCAATTTATTTGATGTTCACAAAACTATTCAGTGATTTTTAGCATAATTCAAGCGTTGGAGAAACCAAATCTCCAACGCTTTTTATTCGCTTAACTTATTTATGATGTCATCAATGTTATTTTCCGATAAAACATTCTCGTATTTTTCTTCAAATTTTATCAGATTTTCTTTTATGCTTTGCTCGGCTTCCTTTTGAAGATTATATCCGTCAACAAATGTTTTGTTTTCAACTGCTGTTTTTACAAACTCTAAAACATCGTCTTTAATTCTATCAAAATTGCCGTATAAATCCTCTACTGCCTTTTCAATTTGACTATAAGTGATTTCGTCATTGTTTTTGTAATGATAGTAGAGAATGCCGAGAATGTCAGACAAATCATTTTTGTATTTCCTGCCCGACACCATTTTCATAGCCACCAAATACTCACGACTAATCGTCCTAATCTCCAACACATTACTAAAGGTTTTATAATAGCTTGAATACTGTCGTAGCTTTGGCGAATAAGACGGTGTTTTCTTAAAATCGTCATTAAGCCATTGCTGTGAAAGATTATACTTATCGGCGACCAGCTTCGCAGCATCCTTGATAGCACTTTCATAGGTATTGAACGCATCAACATCAACACTGTTCATTCTAAAATCATAGTTGAGAAGAACAGAGCCACCGCCGACAATGATAATTTCGGCTGATGTTTTTCTTCCGGTAATTCGCTTAAATTCCTTTGCAAGCTCTTTGAGGTACATATCAACCATATCTTTTTGAATATCGTTATGCAATATCAAACACCTCACTCTCAACTATATTGAAACGCATAAATTCAGGAATAGAGCTTGCCCTACATTCCTCAAGCAAGGCATCATTATTCATAACCTTTGCCTCTGCCAATATGCTTGCAGGGTATATAATTTCACTCAGCTTTGCGTTGCGATACTTATTGTATTTTGTGCAAATTGGTATGTTATTTATCCTACTAATGTAATCAAGCATAGCCAAAAGATATAAAGCTTCGGGATACCATTTCTTATTCATATACTCAGTTATATCATCTGATTTGAGAACCGAAACAATAAATTGCTTAAAGCCTAACTCCTTCAATTCGTGGCGAACATTACTTTTGAATGCTTCAAAGTCATAACGAATATCGTTATTCTTATATAGCAAATCCTCCATTGAAACACCAAAGAATTTTGAAAGCTCATACACAGTTTTAGCATTGCAGTTTTCAAGCGTAGTTTTGCCGTTGCAAATATCGCTGATTGTTGAATACGGAATATTGGTTTCCTGCGATAATCTGTATTTTGAAATATTATTTTCTGCAACTAAATAACTGATATTCATTATATCACCACCTATGAAATTATTATAACGGTATTCCGTGATAATGTCAAGTTATATTAGTATATGCAAAATTCATAATTAGATACACAGGCAAAAAAGAATTAAGCGTTGGAGAAATCAAATCTCCAACGCTTTTCAGATAGTAATTTTTGTTAGTTTCTTTATGTCATCATTAGTCCAAATCGGATTTTCAAAAATGTCTACCGTTAGGTCCGGCAATAACAACTATCTCAGGCTTCTGCATATACTATCCTTCCGTCCGGATATTCTAAATACGCCCTCTTTTTCTTAATATCATATCTTGAAATAGGAACACCTTTAAGCTTTTTCTTTTGAATAACAAGTTCAGCTGCTTTTACAAACACATCATCAAGCTCATCTTCTTTAATGGTTTTTCTTTCACACATATAAAAGTACTCCTTTCACTTTATTATATAGATATTGTAGCACAAAAATACTGTTTATACAAGTTTTCCGGAAAAATATATTTTTATCTCATTTGCTTTCTAAGTTCAACAGGTGTGTTGCCGCAGTTTTCCCAAAGCCTTGTATTGTTTTGCATATCTACATACGCACCGACAAATTTATTGCATTGCGCCATATCCTTAAACACGATATTTTTATCTTCAAGATACTGGAAAACAAAATCGAAATCCATATCTGCCTTGCACATATATGCAAAATCATCAGCCAATTCCTCGGCATCTGCCTTACTTAGTCCGAGTTCAAGTGAAAGCATTGTTTGCATTTTTCTGTACTGCGGTGTTTTTTCAAAATAATCAGGATCAATATACTTCAAAAGTTCTTCTTTCGGAAGAATTGCATACCTTTTACCTTCTTGATTTTCAATTAATTCCAAAAAGAAATCATCATTTTCGTCCAAATATAAAGCTTCCTTGTTTACTAAATAATAATCATCAATAATAACATACGGCAACAACTTTATATTTGATATAATTTGAATATCATTAAGTTCTCTTTTTTGCAAATGATTTCGTTCATAACGATTAAATATATCGGCAAGCTTATTCACAGGCACAATTCCGTAAAGATTAGCAAAGCAAATAAAATACTTGTTAATCAATGCTAAACGATTTCTCTTTGATTCAAGCTCGTTGTGTGAAGAGTTTATGTAATCATATATAACATCACTGATGATAATGCCGTTTTTGATATTGATATATCCCAGTACATTAAATACATCCAAATAATCCTCATCATATGAATTATTAAACATATTATTTGCGGCGGCAAGCTTGAAATTTTCAATTTCTTCATCACTCAAGAAAGAGTAAACTAAATCAAGGGTTTCCTTTTTATTAAGTGTTTCATACAGAAGATTAACTATATCTGCCTTGCGGGTTTTTCCTTGTAATTCAATATCAAGAAGCTTACAGGCAAGCTTCAGTTGATTTAAATTTTTACTATTCAATACTTTTTGTAAATCGGTCATAGTATTATTCCTTTATAAAATCAATATTATTTTCTTCACACCAATTTTCAGCAATTTGAAGATATTTTGATTTTTGAAACGCAAAATATTCATCTCTTATGCCAAGATAAAAAATCTCGTCCTTAAAATGTCTAAACGGCTTTCTGCCGTTGAGAGCCTTTGATAATTTGTATGCCGCTTTATCATCATCAAGAGACTCTGCAAAATCAACCATTATATCAAATTCACGAATTTCGTATTGATTTGGCAGTCTTACATAATCGTTTGACAATTCTATTTCTTCGGCAAGCATTTCGTCTTCTTCATTTCTGTCGTAATCGGGAAGTGAAACAAATTCGCCTGTTTCTTTATTATAATACTGCTCCCAATTTTGCATAGTCATTTCAAGACAATCAGCAAGTTCGGATAATTTTATTTTCATAATTTCTCTCCGTCAAGATATACTATACAGAACTTTATTTTTCATTTTTTGAGCATTCAGCAAACCTAATTGAGTGAATTTCAAAACAAAGCTTCGCACCGTTGCAAAGGCGACATCGCCGAAATCCTTTTCAAGCTGTTTTGTTGTGAAGGTATCGCCGGCGTATGTTGACAAAACAAATTGCCAAAGCTTTGCTTCTTTCTCCGTAATCTCACCTGCTGAAAGTGCCGAATTATACTTTTCCAGCGTATTTGATTTAACTGTGTCACCTGTCATTTTTTCATAAACATTTTGGGTAAAATAAATCAGAAACGGAGTGATGTCGATTACACCTGATAATTTATAATTTTCCTCAACAAGCGTATAAGCATCGTAATACTTCTTTCTGCTCTTTTCAACATAGCTTGAAAACGGTACAAACAGTGTGCTTTCGTAACCTTTTTGAATTAAAAACCACATTTGAATAAGACGAGCCATACGACCGTTACCGTCAAAATAAGGATGCAAATACGCAATATAAAAATGCAGCATAGTTGCTTTCAATAAATCATTTATGCTGTCCTTTGCATTTGCAAACTCTACAAACGATTTCATATATTTAGGCAGTTTTTTATGGTCGATTCCGCTGTGCTCAACCTTGTCACTCATAACATAAACCGTATCGTGACGGTAATAATTACCCTGCTTCAGCTTGCTTTCATCATCAAGAAAATTGCCGATTGTCATCATATAAAGCTTATAAATGTTTTCTTCGGTAATTTTGTTTTCCTTATGACTGATGAATTCAAAACCCTGCTTCAAGCAGAAAATACGGTTTTCCTCCTTGTCCTTAGGTGCAAGACCTTTCATTATATTGCGAACACTGTCCCTGTTGAAATCAATACTCTCAATAGCAGATGTTGCAACAATTTCCTCCTCCAAAGCCTTCGTGCCGTAGGCAGAGCTTTGCGAGGTGTAAAGCAGCTTTACAGCATCTAAATTAACATCTGTGCAGGAATTGAGATAAACAAGGTTATTGCCCTTAAAATCATTTACGGGCAATTTTTCATAATATGACGATTTCAATATTTCCATAAATTCGTCGAAATCATCGGGATATTTGTATTTTAGTTTTTTGAAATCAACAATATGCTTATCCGAAAGCATTTTTGAAAATTTTATCGCGTCCATTTAATCACCAACTGATACTTATTGATACTAACTAATATCAGTATATCCATAAAGCTCCCGTTTGTCAATAAATATTAGCACAAAAATGAACTGTCCGGAAATTCCGAACAGTTCAAAAGTAAATTAATCATCGTGATGCTCTCTGTAATAATCCTCAGCATCATAGTAATCAAAGAAATCATCATAATGATCTTCGTAAAAATCGTCTTCGTTACCATAGTCTTTAGCATTATAAGGATCATCCTTTTTTGTATAGTGCTTAGTGGTTTGAGGCTTAGTCGTGTAATGCTTTGTAGTAGTATAACGAGAGTATGCGGTTGCACCGTTATAATATGCTGTGGTTGTATAAGAGGTTGAAAAATCATCTGATTTCCTCTCAAATACATTTTCTCTGTCATTGTCAAATTTTTCTTTTAGATTAGTACCGTCAAAGTAATAAGTGCAATTTATATCATCAACTCTAAAGCTATCGTTAACAGGCAGCTCAACCTCATAATCAATATTACTGCTTGCAGATGAGGTTGACATAATCATATTACGATTGAAATACAATTTGTTTGCCTTGCGTGTAATCGTAATAGTTATGCTTCCGCCATTACACGAGCGAAGCGAAGAACAATACCACTTTCCGACCAGCTCATGATATTCCTGAGTTGCATTGATATTATCTTCTTTTCTGCTTTCGTTTATTTTGTTTTTCAATTCTTCAATGGCTTTTTCTTGCTTGGAGTTTGTATGCTTAAATTCATATTTTAAGAACTCATCCTCATAGGATTCTCTGTGATATGTTTTTGCATTAACATAAAGCTCCCAACCCTGTGCATCCTTATAATTAGGATGCTTTTCAGTGTCAAAGTGGAATGACCATACGCTCTTGTCAGAGTCTATTGCTTCGTTTACAGCCGTTCTGTAAGAAACATCAACCCTTAGAAATGCTATTAATCCTATTGCAACACAAATACTTATTATTACAAGTGTTAGCTTTATGAATTTCTTTTGCTTTTCTTTTTCTGCCTTCTCCAAAGCTAAGCTTCGTTCTTCATTAGTGGTGCATTGAGATAAGTCAGGCTCACAGGAGCGTGCTATTTTTTTACAAACATAAACCAGCAATACAATTAAATCTACTATTGTGACAAAAATACCAAATTGAAATTCAGGCTGTTCAATAAAATAATCTGCGTCTTTAATAAATCCTATAATTGTCAATATAGGAAATCCAATAACAATAAGGCAAATTGCAAGAGCAAATATAATATTAAATCCGTTTTGAAATGATGAATTTCCACTGCTTGTATTTGGAGTAAAGCTTGGTGAATTATTGTTAGTTGTCTGCTGATACGAATCATACAGCATTGCATCTCGCTGCATGGTTTCAAGCCCTGTCAGTTTTCCGTCTTTATTATGGTCAAACATACTGTCCATAGGTGTTTCTGTCGGAAACATCCAGCTGTCATTTTTCATAATTAATCTCCGTTAAATCATATCTTGAATATACTCGTCCGCTTCAATACAATAACCGTCTTCCTCGTGGTCGTGTCCTTCGTGGTCCTCGTCAGGATAGTATGATACATCATCATAATCATCTTGTGTGTCAATGCGTTTTTCTTTTTTCTTTTCGGGCAACAAGGCGTCTGCTATCTCAATAGCATCACATAATTGTTGCCCTAAGCTTCGTTTGGGCTTCCCGTCCGCTTTTTGTAAAGCAGTAAATAATTCTTTTGTGAGATTATTAGGCACTTTACTGCTTCTGTCTAAATACATATTTTGAACCGATATAAATTTTTTCAGCTTTTTGTAAAAGAACTTAGCCATTATTTTTGCTGAAAATTCATCACTGTTACTGCTTAAAATTAATCTGACAACAGTTGTTGAGCCGTCCTCCCACAGCCTAAACTCGCCTGTCCAAACATTAACCCTTGCACCGAATTCATTATGCAGCATAGGATTCCATTTTCCAACTACCGTTCTTTCTTTATAATCCTTTGAAATGATAATGCCATAGCTTTCAAGAGTATCAACAACTGCCTCGTATGCATCAGCAAAACGAGCTTGAACGATAATTTTAAATATATATTTGTTGTCATTTTTCATACTTATCATCCTCATAGTTGAAGCATCCGTTTACTGTGTCATAATACGATGTGTATCATCATAGCTTAAGACTATCACATTTTTATTTAATTGTAAATATTATCTCCTTTAACAGTCCGTAAACCAGTACCCAATGCAGCATCCGATATTCAAAAGCCAATAAAATAACCGAGAGTGATTCAGTCGCTCTCGGTTTTGCTTTTATGGATATTACGGTAAAATTTCAAGCCAATAGCCGTCGGGGTCTTCAATGAAATAAATGCCCATCTCGTGATTTTCAAAGCAGATACATCCCAATTCCTCATGCTTTTTGTGTGATTCATCAAAGTTATCGGCACGGAATGCCAAATGGAATTCACATTCGCCTAAATCGTACGGTTGCGGG
>JBJFHZ010000085.1:0-1755 GCA_051894075.1 Eubacterium sp. | reverse complement strand
ACCGGTTCACCACCCGGTAAATCTCCACATACTCTTTTCCGATCTTATACAGCACAACATAATTCCCGCAAATCACATATTTATAATCCGTTCGGAAACTGACCCTTTTAGCAAGATCAGCTCCCATATAGGGAAATTGCTGTATGTTCTCAATTCGAGCATATATATCTTGAATGGTCTTTACTGCCATTTCTTCATTATCTTCAGCAATATACTCTTTAATGTTCTTTAAGTCCTCTGCTACAATAGGGTTAATCCGCAATTTCATCATAAGCTATACCCCGACAGATTTCTTCAGTTCATCTAAACTCATCCAGGCGCTTTCATCCTTAACTGCTTCTTCTGCTTCCTGCAGCTTCATCAACAGCTTTTTCTCAGCCTTCTCACGCTCATAGTCCTCAATATCCATAACCACAAACTTGCCTCTACCATTTTTGGTCAAAAACACAGGTTCTCCAACCTGACAATTTTTCAGTACTTCATTATAATTTCTTAAATCTGATACAGGTAATATATTCGGCATAAAATCAACTTCCTTTCCTTGATATAGTTTCTTCATTTATATAAATTATACGCAAGAAAGCTGTAAAATTCAACGTGGAATTTTACAGCTTTCAATTTTAAATATTCTATTTTATCCCCGTAAAATGAATTTTTAAATTCCAGTTTTTTTACCCTCAAAAACGCACATCTGGAATTTACTCTTGCACATGGTTTTTGTTACCCTGGGTGACGCTTACAAACCTCTGCAATCATTCTAAATAAGCACATATTTAGAATGATTGCAGAATAATCCCAATAATAGACAATTTTTCACTAGACATAGCTTCATTTTTCATCCCACTCTTTATTGTCTAATCAGTACACAGACATGATTTGTATATTACTATCTTGTGCTAATATAAACTATTATAAACTATCTTCACTTTTTCTCCTTGAAACTTTATCCACATCATACTATAATAAGCATAAAGAGAAGCAACCGCCTACAAAGTGGTAGCCTCGAAAAATGATTAAAATAAGTCACCTGTCCGGCTAAGACAAAGGTGGCTTATTTATTTTCGCTTGTTGCTCCTATCTATGTAGGCAAGCAGTGCAATAAGGAACGAGCCGCCAAAAAATAACAGGCTAAATACTTCGTATATATCCATCAGCACCACCTCCCCTCTTCTTCAAGTATGGGAGGCTACCACCAGCTTTAGCTTGGCTAAACTTGTATTTGATTACTTCTCATGTTGGTAGTGTACCATAGTTTATCTGATACGGCAATCAGCTTTGCTAAATTTTCTCCGATATTTTGTCTATACATTATTTGTTTTTCAATACCTCGTGTTATGTTTTATTGCACATTTATTCATTTCTTTTAATGCTGATTTTTCTGTTGTCTGCCAACCGTCCGCCCTTTTATATGCGGCTCAAATGTGGAGTTTTTCTGTTGCTCCCCAACCTGCCGGCCTACGAATCGGCTAAAATGTCAGATTTTTAAGGTGTCAGCACACCCGGATAGACGCATCTATCTCTGTAATATTATTATGTGGACTGCTAAAATTAATATCAAGTGCAATAAACATTTTTTTCTGGAAATTTTTGCCGTGAAAATGCCGGATTTAAGCCATTTCTGACCCGCCCGGCATTTCACTATTCCTTCACATATTTGTGCATTTTTACTATTAAACTATCCCTTGGGCGCTCATTGCCGCAGCACAAGGATTCAGTATTTATGCGCCTTTCAGACCTTTTTGTATATTATAAGTA
>JBJFHZ010000084.1:0-41196 GCA_051894075.1 Eubacterium sp. | reverse complement strand
CTTTACACAAGGGAGCCATAAATTTGCTACAAATACACCCCCCTACAAACCCTAATTTCAAGATGAATATTCCAAATCACTTATTTGTAAGACTGTCCGGCTCGTCGGGAAGCTGGTCTATTCCGTCAATAGCCTCCTTAAGTCCCAGGTCATGCTTAATCATTGTGGTGGAAACTCCCGGCGTTCTGTCAAGGAAAACAAGCTCGCAATAATCCTTAAGATAGTCAAACTTGTCACTGCCTGCCCAGTCACCGCCCATTACAACGGTGTCAACGTGATATTCCTTAACATCATTAATTTTCTGCTCCCAGCTATCCTCGGGAATAACAAGGTCAACATAGCGAATTGCCTCAAGCATTTTCTTCCTTGTTTCATAGGTGTGATATGCTTTTTTGCCCTTGCCTGCGTTAAACTCGTCAGTTGACAGGGCAACAATAAGATAATCACCCATAGCCTTGGCTCTTTGAAGCAGACGGATATGACCGTAGTGAAGCAAATCAAATGTTCCGTAAGTTAGAATCCTTTTCATATCAGTATCCTTTCTCTTTTCTCACAACACTTACTTAAAAGAAATAGTACCGTCTTTTATCGTCCATTGACTGTAATTGTATATCTTAATTTTATTGGCTTCTTTTTTCTTCTTTTTCTTTATGAGATTTTCCTTTGTTTCCTCTAATTCCGAGTTGAAATTATTAATATACTCATTCATGGTTTTTGCCGATAAGGCGGTATTAATATATTCCTCGGAAACAGTTGAAGCATAAGCCTTTTTATCAAGAACATCCGTATAACAGTTTACAATATTTGCATTTGAATCTTTAATTGAAATAAAGCCTTCACTCTTTTTACCGTTAAGCTCATTTCCCACAGCAATACAGTTTATAATTGAAGCACCGTATTTGTCTGCAACAGAGCCTGCACGGCTACTGCCTTTAACTGTATTATTTCTTGAAATGCAGTTTATTACAACTACACCTGCAGAATTACTTACTCGTACAAAAACTGCACAACAGCTGCCCACAAAGGTTGAATCCTCAATGCAAAGATTCATAATTGCACCGCTTAAATTGTTTACAAATGCAATGTTGGTGGTTTCTGAATTTTTGGCATTATATTCATACTTCAAATTAAGCTTGCTGATTGTATGACCGCCGCCGTCAAATACACCCTCGAAGGTAGAAACAGCATTATATTTTGATATAGGTCTAAATCGTCCTATTGAAGAAGCGTCAATATCATTACCAAGCTTAATATACTCGTTTCTGAAGGACTTTCCGCAGTTTGTAACCTCACTAAATGCTTTCAGCTGTTCGGGAGTGGAAATAATATATGGGTCCTTTTCAGTACCTTTTCCCGATTCATACCAAAAATCAGCATTCTTTACATACTTTTCTTTTTCCCAAACTGCAATGCATCTGTCATTTTCGGTAAATACATATTTTACTACCTTATAATCATTTTCATTTGCAAAGTCAATTAATTCTCTTTGCATATTGAAAATGCTTTCATATTCCTTTTTGTCAAGCTCTTCATTTTCCACAAGGAGCCTATAGTTAGAATAATTTGACAAATCTACAACAACAAACTGTGGGTCTAATTTTTTAAAGTTTCTTGTGGCAGTTATGGAATCCTTGGCTTCAACGGTGCTGTACCAATAATGATTGTCCACCTGATTAAATATGTCAAGTGACTCGGTTTTCGGGAAGCAGAGAACCTTGTTGTTCTCCTGAAGATTTGAAGCTACAAAATCATAAAGCTCCTCTACGCCCTTTTTCTCTTCATCGGTAAGGCTCCATACAGATTCAATTGACTGAACCTCAGGCTCGGCTGTACTGTTAAGAACAAAAGGAACTGCACCGAGAACAACAGACACTGCAAGAATAAGAGCAATAACCTTTTTATAATTACTCTTTAAGCATCTGTAAACTCCCTCGAATGCCATTAATAACGCCAACAAAATAAGGCTCATTGAGCTTACAAGGGTTCCCCAGTTCATATTGTTGTATCCGCCGATTGAGCGGAAAATATCGCCGTAAGGAAGCGGTGCAAATGCACCTACAAAGCAAAGGGTATAAACGAGGTTGGAAAACGAAAGCTTCTTACCTTTATTCTCCCTAATAAACATAACAAGCACAGGAAGAAGATAGATAACATTATATATGAAGCTGAAATCAGGCATCAAAATTACAATCAAAGATAATGATGCCACCTTTTTCCAGCTTGACTTGTGGAAAAATACGCTTCCGATAAGCAGTCCCACAACAAAGTATACTACCATTTTGATATAAACGCTGTAGCTTTTTCCAAACAACCAGTCAAGTATACAACCGATACTGCTTGTAGCATTAACCTTAAAGCCGTAGCCAAATCCGGTGCTTCCTGTTAATGTATCGGAGTTAAGCGTAAGCGAATTTTTAAGCATTGTGGGAATTTCGCCGATACCGCCCATAAAGAAGAACGGCACAACAAAAAGCAAAACGCCGTATATTACAGCTCTGACTGCTTCTTTATACCTCTTATCCGCTAACAGCAAAAGTCCGAATACAGCAGGATAAAGCTTCATTGTAGCCGCACAGGCAAGGCAAATCAAAGCAAGCTCTCTGAGCTTTTTGTTTTCGCTGTTATAGTAGAACAGATAAATGAAAAGAAATACAATTGTTATAATAACCGTATTACCTCTCTCAATAAGGAAAATAAACGGTGATGATGTAATGAAAATAAACACAAGGAGATATTTACCCACATATTTTTTATCTCCAAAGGCTTTTACTATAAAATATGCAATAGCAAGCGTTATTGCAGCGTAGAAAATATGAGCGATAACAAGTGCTTCGGAATTACTGCATATCGCAGATAAATCATCAAAGTTGTCCGTATACGTTCCGGGTATGAAGAAATTAAAGAAATAAATCAGGCAATACGCAAAAGCAGGATAAATCGCATCAATTTCATAAGGATTTTTTGTTCTTGCGTGAATAACGCTTTCAAAAAGGTCAGGATAATATCCTAAGGTTGCACCGTGCCAAAAAAGGTTTTCAAAATTTTCTCCCTTGCTTACTATAATGGAAATTAAGGCAAATACAATAAGCAACAGAGATAAACCAAAGTACAACTTGTCAACAGTAATATTTCTTGATTGAAGCTTACTTTTTTCTTTCATTTTATTCTCCTGTTTTAATTAGTCTTTAGTTTCACAAGAAATGCTTTGATTTTTCTTGTCATTTTCAAAATTTATTCTTTCCTCTTCAACAACAAGAGGTCTGTTCATAATTCTGGCGTTCATACTCATTATATATTCTCCCAAAAATCCAAGGAAGAAAAGCTGAATACCGCCGAGGAACATAGAGCATATAATAGCCGGTGCAGTACCGCCGGGGAATCTGTCCCACCATATCAGCTTCATAACGAGATAGACGATAGCAATTATAAAGCTGATAATACCTATTCCGAAGCCTGCAAAGGTTGCAATACGCAGTCCCATTTTTGTATATGAGGTAAAGGAAAGCATTGCCGCATCATAAAGGCTGTAAAAGTTATTATGAGTTTTTCCTGCCTTACGTTTAGGCTGTTCAAACTCTATATCCTTTCTCTTATATCCAAGCTCCGCAACAATTCCACGAATAAACGGAGTAGGGTCATCAAGGTCACGAAGGACCTCAATAAAGCTTCTGTCATAAAGTGCAAAGCCTGTAAAATGCTCAATCTGCTCAACAGACGACATTTTCTTAATAAGCTTGTAATAGCAGGTACGTGCAAAGCGCATTATTTTGTTTTCTTTACTTGTTGATTTAATTGCACAAACGATTTTGTAGCCGTTTTCCCATTCCTTGACGAATTTCGGAATCATTTCAACAGGATCCTGAAAATCGGCGCAAATCGGGATAACGCAATCCCCGTCTACATGAAGCATACCATAGTACGGAGAGTTGAACTGACCGAAGTTTTTGGCATTTAAAATCGCCTTAACCTTTGGATTTTTCCTGCAAATCTCTCTGATTAACGGTCTTGTTCCGTCAGTAGAACAGTTATCCATTATAAGAATTTCATAGTCATACTGCGGAAGCTCTGTGGTAATTTCATTTACTACCGCGTCGCAAATTTGCACAATATTATCCTGCTCATTGTAGCAGGGAATCATAATTCCTATTTTTTTCTTATCCATAATTTTACGCCTTCTTTCTTGCGATTAACTTATCAACTAAAGTAAAATAAGCCTTTAATATATATTTTGATATATAATGAATAGCTACTGCGGAAGATATTGAAGCACCCAGCACAGCCAGTATATAAAGAAAATCATTTGTAATATACACAAGACTGCTTCGCAGTAAGGTGTAGAACAATCCGTGAATCAAAAACAGCTCGTAAGAAATATTTCCAAGATATTTCCAAACCTTGCAATTCACCTTTATTTTCATTCCGCCGACAATAACACCTATCACAATGAATGGTCCCAAAAGCAGATTTTTGCTCATTATATAAGGCTCTACTCCGAAACCTATAAGATAATTTCTTCTTAACAATATGATAAATATTACCAAAGGAATTACAAGCATATAGATATAGTCAAACCTTTTATCAAGCAGCTTGACAATAGCCTTTTCCTTATATGCCCACAAAATTCCCATTGCAAAAGCGTATATAGAATAAAACCAAATATACATCCAGTTTCCGTAATTATAAAGCGCCCAAAAGCCGCACATTAAAAGCATTACAGCAGTAACGCAACAATTTACCATTTTTTGATTATTGCCCTTGGAAAGCTTACAACAAACAAAAAATACAATATAAAGCACCATAAGCTCCACAACGTACCAAGCATTATAAACAACGGTGTAGCCGTTTTTGAAGAACTCGGAAAACAGCGTTGAAACATTAAACTCGCCTGCTCCGTAATATCCGCCTGAAGCTTTATAAAAAATTATATATGGTATAGCCGTTACAATAAAAGGAATTATAATTTTTGCAAATCTTTTTGTAAAGAAGCTGTCAAGATAGCTTTTTCCCTTGTGCATATACTGATACATCAGTCCATAGCCTGACAGAAACAAAAAAACCTTTACTGCATCGTCGCCCTGACAGACTGAAAGAAATTTTATATTTACATTTAACGAGTCCAAACTGAAATGAAACAGTACAACATCAAGCGCCATAATTCCACGCAGGATATTAGTTCTCTCAAGTGAAAGATAATCACTGTTTAAACCGTCTCTGTTAAATGAAATTTTATATACAAGCAAGATTATTACAGGGATTAAGATCAAATCAGCCATTATTATTTGCTCCTTAAATACCACTCAACAGTATTTTTTATACCTGTTTCAAAATCGACTGTGGGTTCAAAGCCTGTATCTCTCTGCAAATCGGTGATATCTGCACAAAGATACATAACCTGATTGGGAAAATAATCAACCGCACCGAAATTGCATTTTGCATTTGGTGCCGCAATGTCACGGATAGCTGTTATATATTCTTTTAGGCTTTTGGTTTTTCCTGAGCCTATGGTGTAAATTGCATCCGGCTTTCCCTTTTCTGCAACAAGGTAAAAAGCATTTGCAATATCACCGTTATAGCAAAAGTCCCACTGCTGTTCGCCCTTTGTAAAATCGCAGTCCTCACCGTTGAGGAATTTGATTATCGTGCTCATAACCATAGTATGAGCTCCGTCTCCGGGACCGTATGCAGACAAAATTCTGCACCAGTTATGACGCATACCAAGCTGATTGCACAAAATTCTGCTCATTTTTCCCGAAGCAAGCTTTGCAATACCGTAACCATTATCGGGATTCGTGGGAGAATCGGGAGCAACCTTTGTTCCGTTAGGCAGTCTGCCGTTTTCTGCCTGACTGCCTGCACCAACAAAAACATCGCAGTCAAAACGGTGAGCCAGCTTAACAGCCTCAAGCTCGTTTTTTATGTTATTTGTCTGAAGAAGCATATCGTTTCTGTCCTTGCCGTAAGGACCTGCCCAGGCAAGATGAAAGAAAACGTCATATTTCTCATTATCCGTATTTTGAAAATCCGCCATCTCGTCAAGAGAGCAGTATGCAATTTTCGCCAGCGGGCTTTTCGGTATTTTATCAACTCTGCCCTCTCTGCGTACAAGGACAAGCGTTTCAACATTTTCGCTTATTAATTTATTTACAAGTGCGGTGCCCACAGCACCTGTTGCGCCTGTTACAATAGCTTTTTTCATATTATTTTTCTTTCTCTTCTTTTTTCTTTGCCCTAAATGCCCAGAATTTATTAAGAATAAAGTTCAGCGGGATTGTGATAAACAGATTGATTACAGGAGCAACGTAGTCGCTGATGTGACAGATTGAAGTAAAGAACCACAAAAGTACATTATGAAGCACCAAGCCCGTTCCGGCATATGACATAAACAGCTTGATAAACGCCTGAATCGGTGAACGCTCCTCTGTTTCCTCTTTCTTGAAAACATAGCTGTTATTCCAGTAAAACGCATTAACTACACTAAGAACAAAGCCTATTACACTGGCAACGTATTTATTACAGTGAAACGGCAGAAGGATATAGTAGGTAGCATAGGATATTACGGTATTTGAAAGTCCCACAAGTCCGAACTTTACAAACTGAACAAAGCCGTTCCACACCTCATCCTTTATTTCTTTTTTTGTTATCCTTGTAAACGTATTGCGAAACCAGTCCATAATCGCCTTGATTATGTGCCAGCACCAACGGGCAATCTTTATTATCATAGCAAAAATCCTTAATTCTTATTAATCAAGAGGTTTGATAAACATATTTTCCAAAAGCTCTTCTCTCGGAAGGAACGGTGCCAAATCCTCAAGAGGAGGACTGACAATAGTACCGTCGTCAAGACGTCTTGCACTGCTCTTTGGCTCCCAAACCTGCTCGGTATCCGTGAAGATTTCGCAAAAGGCAAAGCCTTCCTGTGCAAGAACCTCATCAACAACCTTTTTCATATCGTCATTATTATGAGCCGAATAGTAGGGAATACCGAAGGCATAGGCAATTTTCTCAAATTCGGGGAAGGTCAAATCTCCCGATTCGGGACCGATTCCCACCTTTGTATGCTCGCTGAAAATATTTGTTTGGGTAAGTCTGATTGAGTGATAGCCCTGATTATTGATAAGGAAAATCTTAATAGGAAGCTTGTTTGTAACGATAGTTTGAAGCTCCTGAAGATTCATCATTATTGAGCCGTCGCCCTCAAGGCAGATAGTATTCTGTCTGCCTGCTGCAACGCAAAGACCGATTGCCGCAGGAAGTCCGTAGCCCATTGAAGCAATGGCACTGTTGATAATAAAACGGGTATCCTTTTTAATTGTGTAGTTCTGGTGACCTACAACACAGCAGGCGCCGTTTGATACGGCGGTATAGCTCTTTTCGGGAAGAGAATCGCTGAGATACTTTATAAATGCAAATACGTTTGCAAATTCTCCGCCGTTATTCCAATGTCTTTCAAGTGTAACGGGATATCTCTTTTTCCATTTCTGACAGGCGTCAAGCCACACCTTATTATTAAATACCTTTTCGTCGGCAGGTAGAATTTCGTCAAGCCTTGCAAGGAAATCCTTTGCGTCTGCCCAAACAGGCATATCCACATGGATAGTGTGCTTCATCATTTCAGACTTGTCAATATCCACCATTATAAGCTTTGCTTCTCTTGCCCATGTATCAAAGTCGTATCCAACCTGTCTGATAGAAATACGTGTACCGATTGCCACAACCAAATCGGAGTTTTGCACCGCAAAGTTACCTGCACGGTCGCCCATATTTCCGCCTCTGCCCACATAAAGAGGATTGTCATTTTCAATTAAATCAACGCTGTTCCAATAGGTTACAATGGGAACATTAAGCCTGTCGATAACCCTTCTGAACTCCTCATAGCCATTTGAAAGTCTGATACCTCCGCCTGCATAAATAACAGGGCGCTCAGCCTTTTTAATTTCATCAATAACGGCTTTAACTGTTTCCTCTGCTACAGGTGGAGGAAGAAGAGCATCGTCATCAGCAGGGTCATAGCCCTCCAGCTCATCGGTTTCAATAACCGTGCCCTGAATATCCACAGGAACATCAATCCAAACAGGACCGGGACGGCCTGTAGTTGCAAGATGCCAAGCCTTTTCACAGATGTATCTGATTTGCTTCGGGTCCTCAACCATAACTGCATATTTTGTCATGGGCTCAACGGATTTAACAATATCGTACTCTTGGTCTCCTAAGGCTCTGAGATTGACTTCAGGGTTAAGCCTTTTTGCATATCTTGATGTGGTAATATACTTTACCTGTCCCGAAACAACAAACATCGGGATAGAATCAAGCCAACCGCCTACAACGCCTGTTATGGCATTTGTACCGCCGGGGCCTGAAGTTACGCAGAGAAGGGCAATTTTATTTTCAAGCCTTGCATAAGACTCTGCGGCAATTGCACAAGCCTGCTCGTGATGATTGTATGTTGTGTGCAGTCCCTCCTGATGACCGAAGGCATCGTTAAGATGCATAGCTCCGCCGCCTACAACGGAAAAAGCATCTGTAACGCCGTGGTCAACCAAAAACTGCGCAATGTAATTTGAAACCTTAATTTTCATATCTAAAACACCTAAAAAAATAATATATAAAAACACCAATCGGGAAACAGACCTCCCCCTGAAAAAATCAGTATACGGGGACTCTGTTTCCCTGTAATGTAAACTATAAAATTATAAGCTGCAAGCCTCTGTAATAGTCTTAGCCATATAGTCTATCATTTCGTCTGTCATACCCGGATATACGCCAACCCAGAATGTATCGTTCATAATTCTGTCTGTCTGAGAAAGGTCGCCGATAACACGGTAGCCTGTGCCTGCTTTTCTCATTTCATCAAAAACAGGCTGCTTTGTAATATTTCCTGCAAAGAGCATTCTTGTCTGAACGCCGTGGTCCTCACAATACTGAACAACAGTATTCTTTGAAGTACCCTCCTTACAGGTAATGAGGAAGCCAAACCAAGACGGTGTGCTGTTTTTAGCAGGCTCGGGAAGAATAAGCTTGTCTGCAACAGGCTCAAGCGCCTTGCGGAGTCTGTCAAAATTATGTCTGCGTCTTTCAACAAATGACGGGAATTTTTCAAGCTGAGCACAGCCTACAGCCGCCTGCATTTCTGTAGCCTTAAGGTTAAAGCCGAAATGGCTGTAAACATACTTATGGTCATATCCGAGAGGAAGCTCACCGTACTGCTTGTCAAAGCGATGACCGCAAAGGTTGTCCACACCTGACGGACAAATGCAATCACGTCCCCAGTCACGCATAGAACGGGCAATCTTGTTAAGAAGCGGGTCGTTAGTATAAACGGCACCGCCCTCACCCATTGTCATATGGTGCGGAGGATAGAAGCTTGATGTTCCGATATCACCGATAGTACCTGTAAATTTCTCTTCGCCGTCAATAACATACTTACTGCCCAAAGCATCACAGTTGTCCTCAATAAGCCAAAGATTATGCTTTTTACAGAAATCCTTAACAGCCTGAAGGTCAAAAGGATTACCGAGAGTATGAGCAATCATAACGGCCTTAGTTTTATCACTTAAAGCCGCCTCAAGCTGAGAAGCGTCAATATTGTACTGAGGAATTGTAAGGTCAACAAATACAGGAACTGCGCCGTACTGAATAATAGGAGCAACAGTAGTCGGGAAGCCTGCTGCAACTGTAATAACCTCGTCACCTCTGTTTACTCTCCTGTCGCCGAGAAGCGGAGAAGTAAGAGTTGCAAAAGCAAGAAGATTTGCAGATGAGCCTGAGTTTACAAGTGAAACATATTTTACACCTAAATATTTACCGAATTCCTTTTCAAACTTATCACAGTATCTGCCTGCAGTAAGCCAAAACTCAAGAGCCGAATCCACAAGATTTGTCATTTCCTTGCTGTCAAATACACGGCTTGCATAAGGAATTCTGTCGCCCTCCTTATAAGGCGGCTTTGCCTTATAGGTATCGCAGTACTCTGCAACCATTGAAAGTATTTCTTCTTTTGCCTGTGCTTCTGTCTTATTTTCAAACATTAAGTTAGTCCTCCACATTGAAAAATTCTTTAATCTGTTTATCCATAACAGCGGAAATATCACCGCCGTCAAAATATACCTTTGTCCATTCTACTATCTTTTCAACTGCTTCTTCAACAGTCCATCTTGGCTGCCAGCCAAAAGTGGTTTTAACCTTTGTTGTGTCAAGGCGCAGGAAATTTGCCTCGTGAGGAGCATTAGCCTCGCTGACATCCTTCCACTGAGCACCGTTGCCCCACAGTCTGCAAAACAGGGTAACAAGGTCGCCTGTGGTACGGCAGTCCGAATCGTTAGGTCCTACGTTGTAGTATCCCTGTAATTCAGGATTTTTATACTGTCCTTCAACTATCATAAGGTAAATCTTAAGAGGCTCCAGCACGTGCTGGTAAGGTCTTGTTGAATAAGGATTTCTTACAATAATTGTTTCGCCCTTTTCAACTGCTCTTACGCAGTCGGGGATAATTCTGTCGTTTGCAAAATCACCGCCGCCGATTACGTTACCTGCACGTGAGGTCGAAACAGCAACTCTGCCGTCTGTGAAAAACGACTTTTTATAGCTGTGGGTAACAAGCTCCGAACAGGACTTACTGTTGGAATAAGGGTCGTAGCCGTCAAGAGGCATATCCTCTGTAAAGGCAACATTAGTCTCCTGATTTTCGTAAACCTTATCTGTGGTTATATTCAAGAATGATTTAACACACTCGTTAAGCCTTACGCATTCACAAATGTTTACGGTACCCATAACATTTGTCTCATATGTGTAAACAGGCATCTTATAGCTGTCACGCACAATCGGCTGAGCCGCAAGATGAAATACAAGCTCAGGCTGTTCCTTTTCAAAAACCTCTTTAAGCCTGTCCAAATCTCTTATATCTGCAATATAAGAGGTCATCTGCTTTTCAATACCCGAAAGCTCAAAAAGGCTGGGATTTGTAGGAGGCTCAGTTGAATATCCCACAACATCTGCGCCTGCATTTATCAGAATTTTGCAAAGCCAAGAGCCTTTAAAGCCTGTGTGTCCTGTTACAAGAACCTTTTTTCCTTTATAAAAAGATAAATCCATAAATTACCAAACCTTCCAGGGAGCAGTTCCGTTTTCCCACATTTCTTCAAGCTGCATTTTTTCTCTGAGAGTATCCATAGGCTTCCAGAAGCCGTTATGGATATAAGCGTCAAGCTGACCGAGAGAAGCAACAGTCTCCAGAGGCTCCTTTTCAAACACAGTGGAATCGCCCTCGATATAATCAAAAATTTTCGGCTCAAGCACCATAAATCCTGCGTTAATACGGCTACCGTCCATATCGCTCTTTTCACGGAAGGAAGAAATTGTCAAGTCATCTTCAATACCGAGACAACCAAAGCGCTGACCTACAGATACAGCCGTCATTGTTGCAATATGTCCCTGCTGCTTATGAAATTCAACAAGCTTATTAATATCAACATCTGATACACCGTCGCCGTAGGTAAGCATAAACGGCTCGTCGCCGACATATTCCTGTATACGCTTAACACGTCCGCCTGTCATAGTGTTTAGTCCCGTATCAACAACAGTAACCCTCCAGGGCTCTGCGTGCTCGGAATGAACAGTCATTTTATTTGACGCAGTAAAATCAAATGTAACGTCTGAGCAATGGAGAAAATAGTTTGCAAAATACTCCTTAATCGCATATTGCTTATATCCTGCACAGATTACAAAATCATTGTATCCGTAATGAGAATATGTTTTCATAATATGCCAAAGGATAGGATAACCGCCAAGCTCAATCATAGGCTTTGGCTTGTTTTGGCTTTCTTCGCTGATACGTGTTCCGTATCCGCCTGCGAGAATTACAACTTTCATCATTTACCTCCAAACAATGCAAAATTCTGCAAATAAATAACAATTTTGTTTCGGTATAACACGCAATACCTCATTCTGCTATAGTACAACTTAAGTATATCATAAGATTATACGTTTTTCAACAATAAATATCAAAAGGAAATATAGGTAATCACAGAGCTGCATTGCCCGTCAGCTTCATCATAATATTGCTGTCTTTTTCGTCCTTACCGTTATATGAAGCATAGCTTGAGGAGTAGTCCTTTTGCTTTGCTCTGAGCATTGCCACAGGTGTAAAATCGCTCTTTTCAATGCATATACCGACCTCTCTTTCCGAATCGGTATAAAATCTGAATTCATAAACCTTATCCTTTTCGGGAACAAAGGCTTTTTCAAGCTCAAGCTTGGTATATTTTTCAGAGCCGTTTTTGATATTTTTCTCCTGTCCCTCTCCGAAGGCAACCCTCTCATTTGTTTCTGTGTCAATTACGTCAACAAATATCCTTGCCTTTTCTCCCGAGTCCTCAACGGTGTCGCTGATAATATGGACATTTTCTATTTCCGCCTCGTCAAGCTTTGTAAATTCCTGTGCATAACAGTCACTGCTTATATTTACATAGACCTGATTGCCGTCACCGTAGCTTCTCCACAAAAGGTCGCCGCTGTCGGAAAAGCTCGGCAGAGTTGCAAAGGCTGCAACAAAAAATGCCAGCACAAAAGCAATAAACCTTATGTTTATTACTGCTCTTCCCTGTTCGATACCCGTGCTGATTTTTTTCATATTAAACTTAGGATGCTTGAAAATAAATCCGATAAGGAGGATTGCACTTAAAATTGAGAACAGCGTATTTGAATCCTTATAAACAAAAATATCACTCATACGAAGTGACGGAACAGTCTTATATCTAAGGGTATCCATCAGTATTCCGTAGCGCATAAGCCCCTGATTTTCAAGGGTAAACTGAAACTGATTTACAATATAGACAAGGAATACAACTCCGAATAAGGCGTCAACCCACAAAAGCACATTATGATTTTTGTTAATTACAGTTCCTATTACCCAAAACGGTGCTATGAACAAAAGCCACTGCGGATGCCACAGCATCATTCCGAAAAACGCAAAGCAAACACCGCAGGAGTAAAACATTCCGTAGCCCACCAGCTCGTCAAAATCCTTTGCCTTTGTAAAATAGGCAAAGGCAATAAGCACAAGCAGGAATACATACATCAGATTTACGGAAACCTCACCTATATCAATGGAAAAGCCGCCTGCATAATCAAGAGCAGAAAAGCCGAAAACGCTTTTTACAAATGCCTTTCTGTCAGTTATGAGATAAAACAGAGCTTCAATCCCCGCAGGCAAAACAGCCGCAACCATCAGCACAATATCCTTGAAAATATCCTTTACTCTCAGCAGAAGCAATACAACAAAAATTACAAAGGCGAAATATTTAAATGTTGTTGCAATTCCGAAAAACAGAGCAAAAATCAAATAGTCCTTGCCGGACGGCTTGTCCTTGAAATAAAAATACATTCCAAGAAGCATAAACAATACCGTAAAAATATCATACTGGCAAAACAAAAACTGAGTAAAAAATGCCATAGGTGTTGTGAAGGTCAGAAACATTGCAAGTGCTGACTTTCTGTCGTCAAAGCCAAAGCGGTTTTTACAAAGCTTATAAATAAGTATTCCGGAAATAAAATATGCCGCCGTAGGCAGTATTTTATTCCACATCATAAAGGGGATATTCCAGTCGCCGAACTCCGACGGAGCAAGCCCGAAAAGCTTCATTGGTATATTCCATATTGCAAAAATGATAAATGTTGACGGCAGATAATTTGCAGTATATTCCCCGTCGGTATTTTTACAGGCGGAATAAAAATCCGTAATATGTCCGTTTAAATACTCTATAGAATGACCTGCCGTAATAAGAATATCCTGATGGCAGAAAAACACAAAGCCGATTACCGCCGCCACGGCAAAAATTATCCACTCAAAGACACCTACGCCCTTTCTTGGAATCCGGTCAATTTTTGATATTAATTTATCTCTTTTTTTACTCATAGTATATCCTTCTGTATTATCCGTATTTCTAATTTTTATCTGCCTTTTTTGTAAATATAATAAACTTGCTGAAAACATAGTTCAGTACAACAACTATCACCTGAAGAATTATTTTAACGATAAAGTTGCCTGTTATTGTAAAGGAAAAAATATCAAGCTTAATTCTGCCAAGAGAAAGCAAATCAATCATTATCCATAGTCCTGCCTCCTCGACGGCAAGGCTGAAAAGCCGTGCTCCCAAAAAGCCGGCAATCTCCTTTGCAACAATTTTCAGCTTCCGGCTTTTTGACTCAAATACCCATAGCTTATTTGTTACGTACGCAAAGGCTACGGCAATTACCCAGCTTATTATATTTGTCAAAAGATACAGCCTGCTGCCGAGAACCGTATCAAATATTTTGAATGCTGCAAGGTTTATTACCGTTGTCAGAACTCCGAAAAATACGTAGCTGATAAGCTCCCTGTACTTTATAAAAAGCTTTTTTATCAATGCTTTTCCCCCAAGGTGAAATTTATTCCTTGAATTTATTATATACGTTTTATTAAATCTTTGCAATATAATATATTTTATAATATAGAAAACCGATGCACTCAAAACGGGTGCATCGGTTTAAGCTATTCTGCCTGTGTGATATCAAAGGGAGAATAATCGGGATTTAATTTTTTTATTGTGTCGTTAGTATCATCAATGGTTTTCTGATAGCTTTCTTCTTCTCTTCCCGAAAGATATGTTACGGTGTAATCCGAATCGCTTACGATATCGTCATCATTGAGAAACATCGGAACCTTATATCCATTTTCCTCAAATTCCGAGGTGTATACTCTGTCACCGTCAACATAATACTGCTTGTAGCCGTATTCATTTACAAGCTTTGAACTGTAAACGGTTTCAAATCTTTCCTCTTTAAGCCTGTATATTTTTGATGAAGCCGTATAATTATAGCTGTTTTCAAAGGTATACACATTATTACATATATTTACTGTCTTTTTACCGTTCTTAAGCATAAGATAGAAAACATTTTCGTTTTCGCTTTGCAGACAGTTTGAAACAGACTCCTTGCTGAAAATACGTCTGGCGTCTGTGCCGTTAAACTTATAAACATCAATTCCGTACATAGGAACATCATAATAAATATACTGTCCGGAATAATTGTCGTATTTGCTTTCGCTTTTATATTTTCTGTATACAAGCATCAGCTCATCATTTGAATCGCCGTCAAAATCAATAAGCCGTACAACTGCAACACCGTCAATAAAGGAATAGCCGTCTCCGTTTTCTATTTTCGGAGCACCGTATTTTTCTATTCTTCTCTTGACAACATCAAAATATGCGTCATTTTCCAGCTGGCTTTTTGATTTACTGTTAGTAATAGCCTTTGAGGAAATGTTTCCGAAATCATCAATGTTTGCCGTAACGGTATCGGCAATTATTTCAGCCTTGGATTTTCTCAGTACCGATAGCTTTATGGTTTCAAAATCCTGTGCATTGATTTTACCGTTTCTTGAATAAATATCGTTTTCGTAATCGTAATCCCACTTTTTTGACTCAGCCTTGAACCTGTCACCGTGAAGAGCATAAAGCGTAACGGAATTTGCAGTATTTTTTTCAGACTTACAAATATAATATTTATTGTTTTTATGATAGAAGCCTACCCAAACTCCGTCGGTATCATTCTCTGTGGAATTAGCCTCCTGACTGTAAAACTGAATAAATTTCTTGTGGCTGTAGCCCCATACCTCAAGATAGTAAACATTCTTGTTGTTATAGCAAAGCATAAGCTCATCTGAGCCGTCGTTGTCAAAATCCATTCGCCGTGCATAGCAAAGCCCCGTTAGCCTTGCCTTGTTTTCGCCGTAAAGGGTTTCGTCAAGTGCCTCCCATTTTACAGAGCCAAACTCTTTTATATATTCAGTACAAACCTTGCCTGCATCCTCACGGAAGGTTTCGTTTGCCCTGTTGTGTGACGCAATGGAATGTGCAACCGAAATAATAAATATAAGCAATACAGCAAGAACTAAAGCAGCAATTGAAATCTTCATTATTCTTTTTTTCAGGAGAGGCATTTCGTTAAGCTCAGTAAGGGCTTCGCCGTGAAATACATCGTCTGCTGTCTGTTTAACTTCCTCTGCAACATTTTTAAATTTCGATACAAAAAGCTTCTTTTTATCTTTTCTGCCTGTTTTTTCAGGCTCGTCATCAAAATAATTATATCTTTTCACAGCGCCACCTCCCCATTTATATCAGTCAATATATTATTTTACCATATGTTATAAATCTTATCAACTAAAATTTGTCAGGAGGTACAGGCGGTAATATTATCTATTCATCATCATTTGCTGACGAAAAATCGGTATAAATCATTTTCGGACTGTCGTCAGGAGAATATTGCCAAAGGTCAATATGGTTTTCCTTAACAAAATATGTAAGGGGACAGGGCTTTTCCTCCTTGCCGAAGGCTTCAACGATTACAAGCTTAATTTTCATTTTTGACGGGATTATTGATTTAACATAAACTGCCGTCTGCTGACCGGGGAATAAGTCATCTCTAAGCTCTGCAAGTCCTGCTAAATTCGGTGCCAGCTCAACAAAAACACCGTAATCCTCAATGCTTCTGATAACTCCCGTGACAGTTTCACCGGGGGTAAAGCATTCTGCATTTTCAAGCCATGTACCAAGCAGCTCTTTTAAAGAAAAGGTCAGCTTGTTTTCTTCTTTCTTTCTCAAAACAAC
This sequence comes from Eubacterium sp., assembly GCA_051894075.1. GTDB lineage: Bacteria > Bacillota > Clostridia > Oscillospirales > Acutalibacteraceae > Eubacterium_R. The sequence continues at coordinate 24,556 of JBJFHZ010000084.1, read as the reverse complement.
ACGGATATCCTGCCCCTCGTAAAGCCTCTGTGACGGATGACTGATACGTGAAACGGACAGCATATCAATAGGTATCAGTGCATTTATGCCTGCACCGATATCAATGAATGCTCCGAATTTTTCAAGATGGGTAACCCTTGCGTCAATAATATCTCCCTCTTTAAGCTTGCTGAGATACTCATTAATACACATAATTTGGACTGCACGTCGGGACAAAATCGCACAGGTATTTCCGTAAATATCACGCTGAAAGCCTAAAACAGTAAAGCATACATTTTTATTTACCTTTGATATTAAGGCAATATCTCTAACCGTTCCGTCGTCAATTCCCACAGCGCCTTCAACTCTCGGTATTATACCTCTGACTACGCCCAAATCAACGTGGAGATTATGCTCCCTGTCGCACAAAATCACCTTCGACTCCAGCACCTCATTTTTCATCATAGCCTCTTTAATCTGTGCAATAGTTTCAAAGGAGCTATCCTTAGCTTTCCCCTCCGGGTAAAAAATCATAACATCACTCTCTTTATATTGTGTAATTAAGTATATGTTGATTTTTTGTCTAAAATACCTGCAAAAATAAAACAACAGTAACACTTTTCTTTTTCTGACATAGGATAGTTTAGAAACGGGAAAGGAGGTTGCGATTATGGGTTGCGGATGCAATAATTTTGGTTGCGGCGGTTCTTCTTGGATCATCATCCTTATAATCATCCTTTTACTCTGCGGCGGCTGCGGCGGTAACTGTGGTAACTGCGGAAACGATTGCGGTTGCGGTTGCTGATTAAATCAGTAAATTAAACCGAAAAAAACGGCGGTGAAGACCAAGTCTTCACCGCTTTGTTATTTATAATTCAATCCGATAAATGCGGGTTTGTCGGCATAAATAACGTTGTTGATATACAGTAGGGACAGGGTTTTCCCTGTCCGCATTAATCGGGACGGGCAACCCGTCCCCTACATTTCTACATGAACGCTCTTGATATTTTGTAGGGGAGGGGTTCCATCCCCTCCCGCAAAATTAAATTTTCGGGCAGGCACAGAGACCTGCCCCTACAATAGTTTGTTACATTTATAAAGATAAAATTAGTGGATTTTTTCGTTAGGCAAGACTTTCACTGTGAAGCTGTACTTTGTGTACTGCGAACAGTGAATAACACAGCTTAACGGAAAAAGACACAATTTTATAAAGTCTTACTTAACTGCTCCGCCGTTATTTGATGACGCATATCCAATCCAAGTTGTGCCCACATTCAAATTAACATCTGCGCCGTTTGAATCCTTAAGCACAAGCACACCGTTTTCAACAGACCATGTAATATCAGTAACTGTACCGTTGCAGGCAAGCTTACCTTTACCGCCTGCTAAATTGTAGTTACAGTAAATTTCAGCCGAACCGCTGTTTTTGTAATTTGCCTTTGCAATATATTCTGTTGTATCAAAGAGAACAAGCAAATTCTTTCTTGCAACATCTGTGTTATAATCGTTACAATGGTACATACCGTCATCATTGCTGTAGGTCCAATCTCTTGTGGCAGTTCTGCTTGAGAAGGTAAGACCAAGTGACTGACAATCAGTATCATATTTTACATCGTCAGAGAAATTAAACTTTGTGTAATGAGCGTCGTCAGCCTCAGTTCTGAAGCCCTCTCCCTCAATAGCAGCGGCAATCTTTTCACCGTAAAGCACACCTGTATGCTCTGTTGATACACCTCTTGAGCTGTCTCTGCCGAAAAGTGCAACCTTTCCGCTGTAGGTCATTTGGTTAATATGGTCAACATTGTCAACTCTGAATACGGTATTTGCACCGATGTAAGCAGTACCCTTTTTAGTCTGGCTCTGTCCCCAATGAAGGAAAATGGCGTCAAACAACTCAGAGAATTTGATGTAAGGAGGCCTTGCACTTCTCATGGGACCGATTTGTGACGGAACTGCCGTATAGTCGGCATACATCCACAGCATTCTTGTTTCTCCGCCTTCAACCTCACCTTCAACGATTATATCGGGCGGATTTTTGCTATCGTTAATGCCCCACTGCGGTCTTGCCGCTGCGGCATTTTCTATAACGCAGGCAACAGGTCTTTTGCCAACTGCTTCTGCATTAAAATCGCTGTCACCTGTAAGAGGATTTTTTGTTGAAGCCGGAGCCTCTGTGGGAGCCTCCGTTACCTGCGAAGCCTCTGCAGGTGCAGTAGTTGATTCTTCGTCCTTGTTTCTGCCTGCCACCACAAATACTACACAGGCGATTACTACAATAAGGGCTATTGCAATAGCCGCAATAAGCGGAAACTTCTTTTGCGGGCTTTTAGTATTTTTTGACTTTTTTTCTTCAGACACAGGTCTGTCCTCCTCATTATCCTTTTGTTCATTATAATTTTCCGTAAGGCTCTCAAAAGGTATTTCCTCGGATTCTTTCTCCTCGGGCACAGCCTCTGATTCTGTAAAATCCGCTTTAGCCTCCTCGCTTTTCGCAGGCTTTTCCTCCTCTGTGAAAACCTTGGGTTCCGTTTTCTTTTCCGTTTCCCCTTCGGACTCGGAATTTTTAAAATTCTTTATCTCATTTAATATATCGTCAAGCTCATCTGAATCAGGCATAATTATCCCCTTTCTTTTCTCTTTTTTATCAGCAATAATATTGTATCACATATTGCTATACATTTCACTATGTTTTTTTATTTTTTTAAATTTTGTTGATTTAAAATACCGTATGTAGTAAAATATTAAATATAAAGTATTTAGAGGTGATAATTTGGCAAAGACAGTTCCTATGATTATAACAAACGAGAACATTCTTGTTTGGGATATTGAAAATGAAGAATTTAAGCCCTTTAATATGCCTGCTTTGTCAACCGTACCGAATATTCCCTTTTATCATCAGTTTGCCGAAAAAATCGCCGAGGGACAGTATTATTTCAAGGAATTTATGAAGGGCATTTACGGCAAAAAGCTTTCAAAATATATCTTTGCAATAATTGTTCCCGATGATACAAGCAAGCTGGAGTCAATTTTCATAAACGAATTTTTTGTCAATTCAGGAGCCTGTAAGGCTGTAGCGCAAATGCCTATGGCGCTTGCACTTTCCAAAAATGACGATAACTATATTTCTGTATCAAAATCATCAAGAAATGTTATTCTTGAATACGTCAGAAATCACGAAACAGTAGTCAGCAAAATGTATGACGCTACCGTCTGCGACCCCCAAAAAATTTTAGACGACGCAAAGGTTCTCCATATTGATATGGAATACAGGGACGTTCCCGTTTACGTAAATAATTTTAATATGAATATGGACGAATTTTTTGAAATGGGAACGGTTATAACTCCAAAGCAATTTATGGAAAAAATAGCAGTAATTGATGTTGAAAAGCTGTAAATAAAATATATACCCCTGCAAAAGATAATGCAGGGGTGATTTTTTTGAAAAAGAATGATAAAAAGGATAAGAAAAATAACAAAAAAAATAATAAGCAGATTATAGATTTAACTTCATATATAAGTCCCGAAATGGTGAACTGTGATGTAAACGGAAGCTACACAGGTATTCCTGCCGATATGTATTATAATGATGAGCTTGACGAAATTCCCGTTCAAGACGCAGACGATTTATAAAATCCAAAATATGATTTATAGCGGTGTTACTGTAATAAACCTTCGTAGGGGCGTGCATTGTGTCACGCCCCCCAGCGTGTAGAAAAAATCAATTTACAGATTTCTACACGCTGGCAGACTTCGAGAAATGGAACTGAATTTCGTTTTCTTGCAAGTGGGAGCTGTACGATGGCACTGCCCTCGAGTAAAAAACGAAAAACGCCAAAAACGCCTTAGGTATTGCCCAAGGCGTTTTTCAATCCCTCTGTCAACACGATGTGTTGCCACCTCCCTTTAACAAGGGAGGCTCAATAAGGTTTACATAATTATATTTGGCGTGGTTCAGACCACTTTATCGACAGTCTGAAGGGCGTGCATTACACGCCCGCTTTTTAATGCTCTCTGTCGGCAATTTCCTTTGTTCTTTGAACTGTACCGTGCGGATGATGAGGCGGAGCATAAATCGAATAGATTTTCAAGGGACAACGTCCTGTATTCATTATGTTGTGCCAAGTGCCTGCAGGAACAAAAATTCCGTCGCCTGCACCTATCCGCCTTACGAAGTCCATTTCCTCCCTGCATTCTCCCATTTTTAAAACACCGAAGCCTGCTTCAATTTTCAAAAACTGGTCAGTATCCGAATGATTTTCAAGCCCGATTTCACCGCCTACGGGAATTGACATAAGGGTAAGCTGTAGGTGTTCACCTGTCCAAAGTGCCCTTCTGAAATTTTCATTTCGCCGTGTCGCCCGTGAAATATTTACCGCAAAGGGCTCAGGACCGTGATCAATAGTATTATTCATATTATCCTCCCATATAATTTTCTTTAATATTGTATGAAAGGAATTTTTAAACGTGAATAATATCAAAGCAGTTCAATAATATCTTTTATAGCTTCAACAGTAAAATCGGGGGTTTCAGCTTCACTCGTTACGCTTTGATATTTTGCAAAACCCTGCCTTACCCAGACCGTTTTCATTCCCATCTTCTTTGCGGGAATGATATCATTATCAAGCCTGTCGCCAATCATAACAGCTTCATTCGGCTTACATTTTGCCCGCTCAATCGCAATTTGAAAAATTTTTAAATCAGGCTTTGCACAGCCTTCTTCTGCCGAGGCAACAACCACATCAAAATGTTTTGCAATGCCCCAATTTTCAAGCCTTTGACTGCTGCCTTTTGATTGATTAGCAATAATACCAAGCTTATATTCTTTTGCAAGCTCACCAAGTACAATCTTTGATTCAGGATATAAGTGTTCCAATTCCTTGTGCCACTTTGGCTTTTTAACGCCAAAATATTTTATTGCCTCGTCGCAGGCATTTTTATTTTGCTTCGCAAATTCGGTAACCTTTTTTTCAAATTCTGTTTTAGAAATATCACAGGCTTGTGAAATTTCCTCATATCTTTTTTCATAACACCTTGTTTCATCAACAAGAGTTGACCCTATATCAAAAAATAACCACTTAATATTGTTCATCAAAGTACCGCCCAAGTCGAACACAACTGCTTTTTTCAATTACCATATCCCCTAATAATTGTCTCAAGAAAATGGTAGCATACAAAAATCAAAATGTCCATATTAATTTTACTTCTGCCGTTGGTTCGAGTCCATAGCAATAAAATAAAAAAGAGAGGTGCATTTCTGCATCTCTCTTTATGGCTCCCCCTCGCAAATGACGGGGGAACAATTTGAAAATGCTTCAACTTCACTTAACGGAATGGTTTGTGTTCCGTCTTGATAATTTAATATTAAATCTAACTTATCGTCATACAAATAAATCGCATTAACGAATGTGTTTATCAGCTTTCTGCGATTAGATAATTTTGTTGGGTCAATGCCTTTGAACTGCTCTAAATAAAATCTCAATTTGTTTTCATCAATCAGATTGCTTTCCATTTGCTCTCTTGCAATTTCTATCTGTAAATTGTTGCATTGCATTTCCAACTCGTCCAGCCTTTGTTTTGTCGTTGAATTTACAATTCCCATTTCAATTGCGTTAAGCAGATTGGCTTTTCGTTTTTCAACATTGGCTAATTCCACTTCAAGCGTTGGCAAAACTCTGTTGCCTTTCTCTTGATAGATTAAAACATTCTTTATGATTTCATTTATTGCTTCAGGGTTGTTTACAATCTTCATTATTCTGTCAATGACGAAATCTTCAATTCGTTCTTTCTTGATAGTCTTCTTGTCACAGCCGTAATGATATTTTACTCCGACACATTTGTAGTAACGATACTTAACACCATTTCTATTTGTACCGCTTTCACCTGCCATAATTCTGCCACACTTACCACAGAACAATTTTGTAGTAAGCAGGTATTCACAATCAGCCTTGTAATGACTTGGTGCTTTCTTGTTCATCACCATTCTTTCCTGTACTCGAAGAAATAATGATTCGGGAACAATGGCAGGCATCCCGCCCGGCACAACAACATCCTTGAATTTATATTCGCCAATATATTTTCTATTGTGTAACATATTAGTTATACAATTTATTGAAATCTTTTTACCTCGCTGCGTTTTCAATCCACGAGCATTGAAATCTGCAGCAATCTGCTGAATTGTTGTTCCGTTATCGTACATATTAAATGCTTCAAGAACAATAGGAGCATACTGCTCATCAACGATATAATTTAGATTTTCGTCAACTGCAAAGCCTAACGGACACAAACCACCATTATGCTTACATTTCAAGGCATTTTCGGTCATACCACGCAAGGTCTTTTCACCAAGCTCCTTGGAATAATATTCAGCCATACCCTCAAGCATTGATTCCAAAAGCACTCCTTCTGCGCCTTCGCTAATTGTTTCGGTTGCAGATATTACCTTTACCCCATTCTTACGAAGAATAGATTTATAATGCGCCGAGTCATAACGATTACGAGCGAACCTATCAAGCTTCCAAACAATAATAATTTCAAATGCGTGTTTACTGCTCTCAGCTATCATATGCTGAAATTCCGGACGATTGGCTGTCGTAGCCGACTTTGCCCTATCTATGTATTCGCCAACGATGGTCATTCCATTGCGTTCGGCAAATTCTTTACACTCACGAAGCTGACCTTCAATGGACTCCTCACGCTGGTTGTCGCTTGAATAACGAGCATATATTACTGCGTTCATACATATCACCTCCCTCGCATATTAACGCTCATTGACATTTTTGTCAACTTACATTACAAAAGTAGCCCTAAAATTCAGAGCTACTTTAAATAATAATTACTAAATTGTATTCCAATCCATACTCAATGAAAATCCATAACTATTATCTAACTTTTTAATTGCTGCTCTGTTAATATCAATAACTTTTGCAAAACTACGATTCTGTGCATAAATACCAGCCTTTTCAAGACGTTCAATTTCTGTTTCAGCAGTATTTAAAATCATTTCATTAACAGATAAAGTCTTTTTGTAACTATCTTCAGAAACTAAATCAAGTTGATGCCTTAAACAAATTAAATAATGGAAAAATGCATCTGTTTCATTAAATGTTGTCGATGATGGTTGAACGTTTGATTGATATATTTTCAAAATATGTTCATTTATAAAATCCTTATCGTTAAATGGCATACTTCTTAATCTATCACTACTAAATGCATAGTCCATAAAAGACAGTTTGTATTCTGATAAAGCTGGTGGATAATATATCCAAGTAGATCTTTTTTTAGTTTCGATAGATTCCTTAAAGCGATTGGTAAAGCTCCTCACATTTAGCCATGTACCAGATGCTATTGCATCAACCTTAGCCAAAGACAATGGTAAAAATTGATGATTTCCGTATCCATAAATTACTTTCTTGTTGTTCAATTTTAAGGCAGCACAAATATTGAAAACATTTGATAACCATAAAGGATTTTCAATTAGATAACTTTGGTTTATTGACTCAGCAATAATATAAAATCCATCAACATCCCATTGTAATATAGTTTGCAATATAGGCTCGATTACATCTTCACTTTGTTGCAATAAGCCCTCTGGTAGTGTTAAAGTCATAAACCTAGGTTTATCATTCATTATTGATTTTGATTTATTTATTAGAAGTGAAGAATTATATATCCATTGTCGACTCCAATTGTCATCATATTTGAAAAGAGTATTAGGAATAATATAGGACTCGGTATCAGCAATATCATTACATTCTTTTATTTTAATTAACATTTGCGAGACACTATCAATATTGTTACTCAAATTAGTATTAAAATGTTGATTCCAATATGGATATTGAGATAATCTTTTTAGCTGTTCTTTTGGACAATAACATTGTGGATCAAATAAGCATTTAACATTATTTTTTGAAAACTCCTTACTCCACAGTTTTAGTTGATTATACGTCATATCACGAGGGCTTAAAATTGTAGTAACACCGTTCCATAATTTTGACAAATTAAGTGTTAACGATTTCATACCATATCCAAACTGCAAATATAGTTCCATTAAATTTCATCCTTTCAAATATTCAAAGATCTTTTGGTAGTATAAAACCATTCTAATGCTTTTGCAGCAGAAGGGGGCCTTTTAGATGGTTGCTTTTGCATTAATGTTTTTATAAAAGCAACTAAAAAACCGTCCGTATCACCATCTATGATATATGTTTTTGGGTTAACTGTTTTAGTTTGGTACCAAATTTGATTATAATCTATTTCATTACCCGTAACAAACGGATGTTCTCCAAAAATAGCCTCATATGCAACAACTCCAACGGAAAATAAATCAGCCTTACTATTAATGTTTGATTTATCATATTGAAATAACTCTGGTGCGCCGTATCCGGGAGTATGAGGACCCACATTTGCCATCGTATATGTTAAAGATTTAAGGTTTAGATTTCTAGCAATGCCAAAATCTATTAAATGAAATTTTTTGTCTTCACCATAGATAATATTTGCAGGTTTAATATCCCTATGAACAACATTAATATTTTCGAGTGTTTTTATTGTTTTTAATAAATCCTCTATTAAATCCAAAGTTTCATGTATAGTCAAATTTCTCTGTTCGAGTACGCTAATTAATGTTTCGCCTGAAATATATTCCTCTAAAATATAATAATAATCTGTATCATTATAATTTACACTATCAAATTTAAGTATTTTAGGGACTCCACAAATATCATTACTGTTAACAATATCAATTTCTCTTTTTACTCTTTCATCCATTTTTTTAATAATTTTCAGCATAACAGCATTATATTCTTTTGTTTTAATTAAAAATACCTGCTTTTGACCAGAATCAGGATAAGTTTTTATTACTTCTATTCCGTTCACTTTGCTAAAAACTAGATCAAATATTTTTTCACTCATTATATGTACACCTCATCGCTATATAATAGTTTTCCTATTAATTCATTAATATATAATGAATTGTAATCACAAGGGAATTTTTTAGTTTTTGGTGAAATACATTTTGAAAATGAATTGTCATTGTATAAATATATTCCCAAGCCAAAGCTTTGAACTTTTTCAATTACTTCTTCACACGGTGTTGATTTTCTTTTGTATAATATTGAACTTTGCGATGCAAATGACTTATTAAGTATTGCCTGTTGTACCACTGTATCCCATTTATTAATCTTTGCTTCGACAGCTTCAATTTTCTTTACACCGATAAATTGAGAATTAGTTTTTACCCAGGTTTGATTTTTTCGTTCTATAAGGTTAGCGTCGAACAATTTTTCCAACGAAAAAAGTAAATCCTTATAATTCAAAGATAATTGTTTAACTATTTTTTGGGATGTAACATTTTTATGCTTAATAATATAGTTCAATATTTTTAAATCGTTAATATTTAAATCATTTCTTTTTTTAGTCCACTCTGTATAAACATTAGGATTAAATTCAACAAACATTACATCTGGATAATTGTTATTAATTTTAGTTTCGATAAATATAGCTAATTTATTGTCATCTTTCTCTTTGAACTTTTCCTCTCGATAATCAATGAATTCTTGAACCATTTCAAATTCAATACCTTGAGTTACTTTCCTATTTTTTATTCCGCAATTTGAAAAGTTATCATAAATCTTAATAGCTGACATAGTATTACCTCTACAATAATATGTTATCAGTTTATTTTATCATAAATTGTTAAATCTATCAATAGCTTTAAATAGTATTATTAACAATGAAAAACTTATTGTAATTTTTTATCTAATATATAAAATAAGTCTGCGTATGTACTTTTTGGATTAACAAATCTTATTAATTTTAAGGTTTACAAAATACACTAATTTGAAATATGAGATATTTTAAAAAAATTTCAATTTGAATTATTAAACTGCACATTTTTTGTCAAAAATGTTTATTTTAGTGAAATACTTCCACTTATACAATATAAGTGTCGAAAAATGTAAAAAGTAACAGAATTTTTTCAAAAAATAATCACAGAGGACAAAACTCTGTGATTATCGTAGCTTATTGAATTATAAAATTCTTCAAAATTTCACTTTTTGCATAGACAAAACGGATGACCTGCAGGAACAAACATTGTTGTAAAATGTTCTCCTCCATACTGATTTGGTGCTTTAACAGCTCCCAGTGATATTGCTTTTTCAACAGCGACATATACATCATCTACCTGAAAATCAAAGTGCATTTGTTTTTGTTGTTTGCCTGTTTCTTCCAGCCAAACAGGTGCCACATAATCAGGCTCTTCAATAAACAAAAACACTATGTCGTTTGAACTGCGAACAGCAGGTCTGTCAAACAACTCACACATTTCCCAGCCTAACAATTTTCCGTAAAATCTCTGTAATTTTATTTCATCATCACAGTCAACCATTACATTACCAAGAATAACTTCATCATTCATTTTAATCACCTCAACAATCAGCAATATTCTTCAAAATTTCATCTTTAGCTTTATCGTAGTATATGATGTGCTCAACAGTTTCTTTTACCTCGCTGATACCCAGTTGTTGTTCTTCCTCGGTATCACATTCAAGCATTAATGCTCTTTTGATGTTGTATTCAAGCCAGTTGAGTCTGCCATTGTTACTGTAATACAAAGCTTCCCAGTCAACATTTGTATCAAGATTTGTATTATCAAAATATGACTTGATAAATGCATTAAACAAATTAAAATCTATATTACAACTTTCATAGCCTGACCAGCAAAGTGCAAGCTCAAACAATTCAAGATACGGATTTGAATATCCTAAACATTCCAAATCAATCAGCTTAAACTCATCACCAAGCCAAAGCACATTTTTGCTGTCCATATCATTATGGCAAATTGCTTTGACCGGAGGTAATTTCTTTATAGCCTCATTGCATTTTGTCATGCTGTCATTGAACAAATCGGCATAATCTTTTATGTAATCATAAATCGGTGAGTTCATATCCTTGGCAAGTTGAATGTATTTTTGCCAGTCAATATGCACTTCGTCTTGCTCAAAAGGCTCATCTTTCAAATCGATATTATGAATTTTTGCCAACACTTCGCCTATCTTTTCGCAATGAATTGACTTGATTTCACCGTCTTTCAATGACTTACCGTCATACCATTCAAAAACATAATAATACTGACCGTTTAATTCCTGCATTTTTCTGTTCTTGAACTCCAAAGCATAAACTGAAGGAATATTGTTTTGCTGTAATATTTCCTCAATATCATCAGCGGTTTTATAGTTGCCCATTGCAGTAGGTCTTTTCATAATGTTAGGGTTTAAAAGCTTGATTATGTAACTGCCTTTTTCGGTAATAACCTTAAACATTCGGTGCATAAATCCACCTGTTACCTGAACAGGATTTTCCAGCACTTTGCCTATCTGCAAATCTTCCGCAACTAAATTAAAAAAGTTATTTATGTTTATCATTTCTTGTTTTGTCATTTTTTATAAATCCTTTTAATCATTTTTTGTGCATTATGTACCAAATATCATTTCCCTCAAATCCACAATTTCTGTAAAGCACTTCCGGATTTGTGGAGTTATTAACTTGTCCGGATACAGTAACAAATGAAACCTTGCCTTTCATCCTTTGCAATAGTTCATTAACGATAGATTTTCCTATACCTTTACCACGATATTTTTCAGATACTTGTATCCATTCTAAAATACCTTCGCCGATTTCCGTATCCAACTCAGCAATGCCTGTACCAATAATCTTATTATTTTTGCAATCCTTAACAGCAATCCATAGTTCTTGAGCATAAACCTTTCTTTTGCAATAACTTTCAAGCTCGTCAACAGTTAATTTACTACCTTTATAGCATTTGTTGATGTGTTTTGCAAAGTCGGATAATGTAGCATTACATAGCTCAAAACCGTTTGGCAGAACAGGCTCATTTACATTTACCAAATTATGTTTTAACCTAAAATAAGGCTCATCATTATAATCAGATAGATAGCTTTCGTGAAAATCCTTGTCATGCAAAATAAGCATATTGTCAGGAACAACAATTTGCTTTTCTTTCCAAAAAGGCAACGAAGAAGTACCACAAGGATTAGAAATATATTCTTCTTTACTTATCATTTATAGTTCTTCCTTAAATTTTTCAAAAACTCACTTCTGCTCCATAAATTCTCTTAATTTGCTCATAGTAAACCTTTTCGTCAGCGAAATTTGACAATCCACCAAACTGGCTCATCGTTCCTATGAGTGGTATGTTTTCAAATACAGTTCCTTTTAACTTTTCAGCTGTCGCGTCAACGAATTTATCTGCAAAGATAACCTTTATATCTCTGCCAAAATAAGACTCAATGCTGTAATCGACCTTGTCTGTAAGTCCGCTTGCGTTATGTAAACCTGCTACAAGTGCCTGTGCTTTAACAAGGCTGTTTTCTCTTTCTGTCAAGTCATTCGCTTGCAGTGCGGCATTGATTTTCGTCTTGATATTTTCATCAATATTTAACTTATTGAAAGTTGTTCCAAACCATTTGCTGTAAGGAGCATAAGTATCTTTATACAAGAAGCACAATCTTATTAATCTTTCTGCAATTCTTGCACAAATGATTTGTGAGCCTATTTCATCACCGACCTCTCCGCAACGCTTAACAAAGGCTTGTTCAGACGAAATTATTTCCCATTGTGATGCAATAAGATACAGCTTAACCTCATTAGGATAAAACTTTATTTTATCAGTCTGTTCTCTAATATTAAGCTCGTCCACAAACATTTTGCCGGACACCAAAGATAATAACCTATGCTCCGAAAATGCAAGCCAATCAAGAGGCTCGATATTATCCAAATCAGTTGTGCCTATTTCATCAATAAGGAACTCATCAAAGGTTTGTATGAATATCAACGGATTAACCTTGCCACATTTAATAAACTGTGGATGTTGAACACCGCAATCGTTCGGGTCAGGCTCAGTAAAATTAACACTATAACCCAAATACTCATAGGGCAGATTTTCTGCAAATCTGTTGAATATTTCGTCTTTTTTATCTATATCATTTTCGTTCAGAAACATATAGAATCGAGGTCCCCACATATGATCACGGGACACCTCGTCATCAAATCCGAGAACATCCGAGCCGTAACCAATTAAACCTGCAGAATACTGCAAGTCGGGGAAATATTTATCAATAATAGGCTTTGCACGTTCATTGAAAAAGCCCTCGCACAAATCTAAGCCTTTTATAAATTTAGTCATAATCATAGTTCCATTTCATAATAATCAACATCAATAACTGTTCCGTCTGGATAAGTTTCTCGTCCTGATTTAATAAAACTGTTAAATCCCAAATGCTGATATATTTTTAAATTTTTCGTTTCCGTTGGCTCAACACCTAAAGTAAATTTTTCATAACCTCTATTTTTTAAATCATCAATCATAAAACGAAAAAGCTTAGAAAAATAGCCTTTACCTCGATACCGCTTATCCGTACTGAAATTACACAAATAAACCGTTTTATCGTCAACCAGTTCATCGCTGTTTTGAATAATATTTTCATCAAACATAGCGGTGGTTTCACATATGATTTTATTATTTAATTTACCATAATATTTGACAGACTGACCGTTTTTTATCTGTTCAACCGCATCATTCTTCAGTTTCTCTAAAACAGTTTTTCTTCGTTTTTGTCTTCTTATTTCATAATTCCACTTGCGTTCCACTTCATCAATGGTCGCAATTTTACATATGTATTCTTTCATTTCAATCACTCAAATAAATCTTGTATATAGTCTTTCTCTCTTGCTGAAACATAAGGCCATTCGCCTGTATCGTCTATGGTCATTGCATTTACATTACCAAGATGAAAACCAACATGTCTAAACTGACCTAAAACACATTCAAATCTTGACTTATTATCACAGTCAGAAATAACCTCATTTAACATATCTTCGGTTAAGTTTTCAAGATAGTTATATGTTTTTGACTTTATGATGTCATAGTATTTCAATAAATCATCTTGTGAAACTGTAATGTCCGATGTTATATCAAGGGAGTGCAGATTTTCGCAGTGAAATTCTGCACCTATAAAGTTTTGAGGTGTGCAGCACCAATAATCAAACCAATACATAGTGTGATAGATATGCTTCCATAGTGGCTGATTATATAATTTCTTATTCAAATCGCAAGTTAAAATAACCCTACGAAAATTATCCATCAATCCGCATGTCATATCTCGTATAACATCTAACATATTAGAACTATTAATCTCTTTATCCATAATGCAATCCTTAAGTTTCAGCGAAAGCAGGAATAATCTTTGCCTGCTTTCTTTTATATTTCGCTTTTATATGAATATATCCTACCATATTTTCAATAAACAGTAAACATAAATTGTAGAACAGCTCATATGGGAAAAATAAATTTTTGTAATATTAAAAAAATTTTTGTTACTTTTTGCAATATTTGACACTTATATATTAAGAAGGCAAATTTTGACTAATAATAAATATTTTTGTCGAAATAATATGTGGCTTTGCATTTTGTTTGACAATTAATGAAATAAATTAATAATGAAGACAAGTAAAATTCAGGAGGTAATAATGAAAAAGAAAATTTGTATAGGATTTGTTGACATTTCCGGACTATTAGGAATGATTTTTCAATTTATTAAAATTCCAGCGTTTTTTAAATTTATTGTAGCAGTAATTTTTGTCGGTGCTACATTATATTATTTTTACATATTTATTAGTGAAAATAAAACATATAATCGAGAAAAACGAATAAAAAAAGTCATAAGTTTTATTATGAATTCAAAAAATAAAATTGTATTTTTCGGTGGAAATTTAAGCTGGGCCAATGATTATGTATCTTGCATAAGAGAAAAAATACATGAAGGGTGCTCTGTTGAAATATATTATGACAATAATACCAACATGTCTAATGAAGCAAAGAATAAATTAGAAAACAGTATTCGGTTATTAGAAGATAATGGCTGCAAAGTTTATAAATTAGACCAATGCTATTCTTTAAGATGTATTATTAGTGATGCACTTAATGATTCAAATAACGCAAATGGAATAGTTATTGAAAAAACTAAAAATAATATTGATTTCACAAAAAATAGATATAGAATATCTTATTTCAATTCTAATGATAACAACATGTTATCAACATTGTTTTTTGATATAACAAAAATGGCAGAAAAAAACTCCGAAAAAATTTTAGAAAGGAGCACTACTATTGGAAATTAATACGAAATTAAGTTGGGATGAATACTTTATGAGCTTGGCTATTGTTTCTTCTATGAGAAGTAAAGACACTCGCACTAAAGTAGGTGCTTGCATAGTTAACAACAAAAACCGAGTTGTTAGTTTAGGATATAACGGAATGCCTAATGGATGTATAGATACTGAAATGCCTTGGGAATTTGGAGAAACAAATCTAAATACTAAATATTATTATGTTGTACATGCTGAGATAAATGCAATAATTAATTCTAATAATTATAATTTAGATGGTTGCATTTTATACACAACCCTATTTCCGTGTTGTGAATGCTGTAAAGCTATTATCCAGAGTGGTATTAGTGAAGTTATATACTATTCAGATAAGTATGCAGATTCTGAATCAACAATTGCCAGTAAATTTATGTTTGAAAAAGCAAATGTTAAAATAAGAAAGTATACGGCTAATGGCAAATCTCTTAATATTATCGTTTAATGTTAGTAAGGACAACTAAAATGAATACATCTAAAATTATCAATTTAAAGGAAAAAGCACGTTCACTACATACAAATTCTATCTTAAGAAAGCCTATTGTAATAGAATTTTGTGGATCACCGAAATCAGGAAAAAGTACTTGTATTGAAGCAGTAAAAAATGTACTAAGAGAATGTAATTACAATGTTTATGTAATACATGAAAAAGCAAAAACTTGCCCTATTACTAATAAATTTGATCCAATGTTCAACTTTTGGACTGTAACTAACACTATAAATGAGTTAATGGAGGTTATGGATCGAAATTACATTTATAATACAAAGGAAAAAGTAGATGTAATTTTGATTGATAGAGGTATTTATGACTCATTAATATGGTTTAAATGGTTGGAATTGAATAATGCTATTTCAAAAAACCAATTTGAAAAAATCTATAAAATGCTTTCTTTAGATAACATAAAAAGAAAAATAGATAAGATTTTTATATTTGAAAGTGATACCTCTGAATCATTGAACAGAGAGCCTGGAAGTGAATTTACTAATAAAAAAAGTATAATTATGAATACGGATGTATTAAATAGTTTTAATATCGCAATGTCAAAAATCAATAATAGTTATAGCAGATATTTTAATTCTCAAACGCTTAAAATTAGTAATAATTGGGGAGAACAATTAGAAGCAGTTATTAAAAACTCATTAGAATATGTTATACAACAATATGACGAGCAAATTGGCTGTATAAAAAAATCAAAATTTTCATTACCAAATTATTCATGTATAAGTAAACTAAATACCATCATTAATGATTCCGAAAGTTTTGAGTTCAAAAGTAGAATATATGTTGAAGATGACTATTCTCTTGTTCAATTAATACCAATTGCTGTAATTATCGATAATGATTCTATTCTATGTGTAAAAAAGACTCGTAAATCCTTAAATGATAGTTCAAAACATCTTTCGGCTCCCGAAAAAAACAAAGACTTATTTTATATAGGTGGTCATGTTCGAGCTGAAGATGCAAATCACAATGAAAAAAACATATATAAAATTATGAGAAATGCGCTTCATAGAGAAATAAAAGAAGAAATCAATTTGGATTTAAATATACCTGACATAGAGCCGTTTGTAATATATTCAAACGAAGCACCAAAAAGTCAACAACATATAGCTTGTTGTTGGATTATTGAAATCGGTCCGCAAAAATCGTGTATAAAAACTAATGGAACAGAACTTATACGAAATAAAGCAAATAACAATCCTTTTGTTAAATTCAATGAAATAAATGATAAATTTAAACTTGAAGGTTGGAGCCGGTTAATCTTAACGAAATTACTAAATGATAAAATACCAAAAGAAATAATAGAAACAATTGAATTTAAAGGCGAACAATTTTCATTTTTTTTATGAATATTTTTTCGTTTGAGTAAAAAACCTTTCACTTGATAAATATCCAGTATTATATAAGTCTGTCAATGAGGTAGTATGCTCTTTGATAAGTAAATTATATTTAAAACAAACAAGTCCTGATAGTATACTGCCATGCAGTTACTGTCAGAATTTTCACTATTATATAAAGTAGTGAATCTATGATGTAGTATAACTATCCTCAAGAGCATAAACTAAGAGAACCTGTCTTTCTTAAAATCAACATTGATGTGTTTTACATAAAAACACAAGCATTGGAAATTGGATTTAAGTAGCAGTGGAATTGTTGAAAGAATAGCCGGAGCTTGTTTATGCTCCGGCTAAACTATTTATTCAGTTTTAATTAGAGACCGCAAAAAATTTTGTGTAAAAGTGAATAGAAAAAATCCTTTCAAGCAATAATTGAAATATAGAAATTAAGCTTGAAAGGAATTTTTTTATGACAAAAGCACCAGCAGAAATGATGAAAGAATTTGTAAAAAGTCAGAATTTCACCTCAACAGATGAAGTTATGGCGGCAATGAAGGAAATGTTCAAAGACGTTCTCCAAGAGGTTATGGAATGCGAACTTTCCGAAGAACTCGGCTACGAGAAAAGCGAAAGAATGTCGAATGATGAGTGTAGCAATAAGTCGAAAAATTACAGAAACGGTTACTCGAAAAAGACCGTCAAAACTCAACTCGGTGAGCTTGATATCAAGGTTCCTCGTGACAGAAACGGAGAATATGAGCCTAAAATAATCGGTAAGTACAACCGCAATGTTGACGGTATGGAAGAAAAGATTTTATCGCTTTATGCCTGCGGAATGAGTCAGCGTGATATTGCAGAGCAAATCAAAAATCTTTACGATGTAGAAATATCTCCTGAGCTTGTGAGCAAAATAAGTGAGAAGATTTTACCGGAGGTTACTGCATGGCAGAACAGACCTCTTGAAGCAGTATATCCCTTTGTATTTATGGATGCCATTCATTACAAGGTTAAAGAAAATCATCAGTATATTACTAAGGCTGCTTATGTAGTTTTGGGAATCAATCTTGACGGACAGAAAGATATTTTAGGCATATGGATAGGAGAAAATGAAAGCAGTAAATTTTGGCTTAATGTGTTGAATGAACTCAAAACAAGAGGAGTAAAGGATGTATTCCTGTTCTGTGTTGACGGTTTAGCAGGCTTCAGACAGGCTATTGAAGCAGTCTTTCCGAAATCACAAATTCAGCGTTGTATTATTCATCAGATACGCTCAAGCACAAGATATGTAAGCTACAAGCATATCAAAGAGCTGATGGCAGATTTAAAGAAGGTATACCAAGCAATCAGCGAGGAAGAAGCTATGAACAACCTTATGCTTTTCAAGGACAAATGGGGCAAAACCTATCCGTCCTGTGTAAAAAGTTGGGAAGATAACTGGGATATTCTATCCACATTTTTCGCATATCCGCCTGAGGTTCGTAAAATAATATATACGACAAATATTATTGAAGGACTGAATCGTCAGTTCAGGCAGATTACGAAAAACAAGCCATCCTTCTCAAACGATGACAGTTTGCGTAAAATGCTGTATTTGGCATCGCAGAAGATTGTCGAACGATGGACACAAAGATGTCGAAACTGGGATGTTGTTTTAAACCAGCTTTCGATAATATTTGAGGACAGAATATCCGCTTGATTTGCCCCTTGAAATTAGAATTTCCTGTCTTCAAAATGTTATTCACACAAGTGCTCATAACATTTTGAAAAACAGGAATGAATGCTGATAAGGCACAAATCAAAATCTACGATTTCACCAAATCCGATATTTTATTGTTGCTTGATGGATTATTATTTACACAAAATTTTATGGGTTGCCTTTAATCTCCAAAGCCTCTGCTTCGGATAATTCATTATTGAGATACATATTTTTAGCATTGACTGCTCTGTCCAACCAAGCTGTATATTCATCAAGCGATATTGCCTTTGGTGTTTCACCAAACACATATGCTCGTTCCATTCGCTTATACATCTTGTTCTTTTCCTTGTTAAAGGTATGCAAAACCAAATCATTTTCCTCAAGCTTCTTATGCTTTATCAAAGGTCCGATTTGCTTGCAGGTCTTACCGTCCTTGAAAACTCTGTCGCAGTACAGGGTTTTCTTTTTTGTCTTTGGGATGAAATATCTACTGCAAAGCTCACATTCGCAAACTGTTTCTTTTCTGTTGTAAAACAAAAGCATTAAATATTCATAATAGTCCTTTACATAATCAAAGTACAGAAAGCTCTTTTCCTGTCCATCAATATATGTGTAAACCGTCTTGCAGAAAACTGCTTTTGGAATCAGTTCACTTAAATAATCTTCAAACAATTCCTTGTGGATTATACAAGGAAAGAAATTTCGAACCTTTCTTTGAATTACAAGAATCTCATAAAGTCTTATGCTTAAAGTTGTTAATGCTGTTTCAAGACTTTCCTTTGATTCATATTCAAGGAGGATTTCTTTATCGCTGACAATCTCGGCAAATGTTCCCGAAAGCAAGGCTCCCAATGTTTTGTTTCTCTGTCCTATTATTTCTGTAAGCCCATAGCATCTGTTGATTGCATTTCGCAATTCGTCTTCGTCAGGCTTGTTAATATCTATTAGATGCAACAGATTATATATCTCATCCTCCAAATCACTGAAATCACAATCGCAGAAGCTTTGAATTTCCATTCTGTAATCAACAGGCTTTAACCTCTTAACACCGTCATCACTAACCCAAAGTCGCTGAGCAGTATTTTTACTTTGGAAATTAATATACAGTCCGTTTCTTAATTCAATATCTTTGTCCATAATCAATCTTTCTTAAAAAATTCGCTTTTCACTAAAGCATAGTGATTTATTCTTTACTGTATTACTATCATAACAGAAAGAGATTTCTCTTTCAATATTACGAAAGGAGTAAAAAATGAAAACTGAATATCGCAAATCCTGTTTCTTTCTGACACCGAATAAAATATTCGATGAAGGCTTAAAACCAAGAGAATTTATTGTGTACAGTTATCTGCTTCGCTGCGGAGATGCAAAAAGGCAATCGTTTCCTTCAAGAAAAAACATTGCTAAAAAGTGTTCAATATCTGTTCCCACAGTTGACATTGCACTTAAAAATCTTGAAGATAGCGGATACATTTCGATTACACATCGCAATGATCCTGCAAACGGTAATCACCTATCGCATCTGTACACAGTTGAAAAAACTTGGTAAGGACTTATCAGGATACCTGACAAAAAGAATATAAAAGCACCTTGAAAATTGAATATGAAAGTCGGCAAGACAATCGGCTGAAACATAAAACTCGATTGTAGGCAATTTGTGAGCCTGATATGAAAGGTTAAAAGACAATTTAATAACGCAAACACACAGACATTTCATCCCCAAAATATAGGGTCGATAAATATGCAGGATAAAACAGTGTGCTTAAAAGCACCCTGTGAATCACATCGGACCGGCAGTGCCGACCGAAAAAGCCAGTGTTTTAGAGAGGTTTGAGAGTTTATACAGACGAAAATCCTTGGTGTCTATCAGTGTTACGAAAATGACGGTTTGATGCAAAATTGATGTCTTTAATATGGTAACACCCTATGTTAAAGACTTTTCGGGAGGTCTAATGTTGGTGTAATAAGAAACAGGAGGTAAAAATGAGTAATGAAAGCAAACAAAGAGTTGCTCTGTATTTGGACAGGGATTTAGTCCGAAACGCAGACATAATCAAAACTAAATACGGTTACAAATCACGCAATGATTTATACGCTAAAGCAATAGAAGCATTTATTGCAAACGAGATTGTAGGCAACAACGATAACGCTATCTGCGAAATACTTGCAAAAGCAATAGAGAAAAGCAGTGAAAAAAGCAAGGGTGCTATTGCACAAGGCTTGTTCAGGTATGCAGTTCAATTGGAAATGCTGATGAGAATGTATGCTGAAGGCACACAGCACTCTCCAAAAGAGATTCGTGCAATAGAGCGTGAGGCAATCAATAATGTTCAGCGAAAGCGTGGCAAGGTTAATCTTGAAGAAATCATTGCAGGATACTACAACGACTATAACGGTTAGGAGGTAAAATTGAATAAGATACATTTTAATGCAAGTTTAAGCGAAAGCACTATGGAAATCATTGATAAGCATTATCAATTTGATGATTACAGTTCCAAATCGGAATTCATTGAAGAAGCCATAAAGCATTACGATTCTTATCTAAATGCAGAGGCATCTACTGAATTTCTTGAATCTGTAATTGACGATGCAATGAAAAAGAATATGGAAGCCATAGCAAATCGAATAGGCACTGTACTGTTCAAGCAGGCAGTTGAGATTGATATGATGATGCATGTTACTGCTGCGACAAACGAAATTGATGAAGGAATACTGAGCAAGTTAAGAGGAGAGTGTGTTCAGGAGGTTAAATCTTCACTCGGTCGAATTAGCTTTGACAGTGCAGTAAGAATACAAAAAGGATAATAAAAAGTCCCGGCGAGCAATCGTCGGGCAGAAAGGAAATTTTATGAAAAGAATTTATTATGAAAAATTTGATATGGAGGTGATGTTTTAACTTAACAAACTTGCATTGGTGATAATATTGGATTTCAATATTAAGAATGTACCAAGTGAAGTTTGGGAATCTATCGCTGAATTGATTTATCCACAGGTTGTAGAATATTTTGATAGCGAAGAAAATCAAAAGGAATACGAGCTATGGCTGAAGCAACAAAGTGATAAATGAGAAAAGGCAAGAGCGTAAAAAACTCTTGCCTAATTTATTACCTTGCGTAAAGGTGACTGATGCAAAAAGAAAATCCGAACCCATCGCCTAAAAACGTGAAGTTCGGATTTATCCAATATGGCTCCCCAAGTTGGACTCGAACCAACGACCCTGCGGTTAACAGCCGCATGCTCTACCGACTGAGCTATTGAGGAATGTACTCTCTCAAGTGCTTTAATATAATAACAAAAAACATTTGATATGTCAATATATTTTTATAACTTTTTGAAAAAATTTTGACAGACAAATCTTTTCACAATTTGCCACTAAAAAATCCTTTTAACCCATTCGCCGTTTTCCTCTGTCCACTGGAATTCCTGCAAGTCATCATCTGTAAAAATCCTAAACATATCATCAAAATCCTTTGCAAGCTTATAATTACCAAGCTCACTGCTTTTTATCCAGAAAACCTCGCCCTCATCAGAGGATTTCAGCGTTCCGCTAAACTCATTTGTCTTGTAAAACAGGACGATATACCTTACATCTTTTTCAAGAAAAAACTGCTTAATTCCGCAGATTTTCGGGTGCCTGATATCAAGTCCTGTCTCCTCTTTTACCTCACGGATAACAGAATTGACAAAGCTTTCACCTTCATCAATATGACCGCCCGGGAAAGTAACTCCACCCCACCTTTTATCAACCCTGTCCTGCACAAGAACATTGCCGTTATCGTCATACACCATACACATATTAGTCAGCTCAACCTTTTCATACTTGGACATATTGTTACCGTACTCTTTCTAAAAAGTATTTCTTTTCAAATTTTCCATTCTTATTTGCTTTTTCCTCTTTGATTTTCAAAACTTCAGCCAAATTGCTACCCTGCGAATTTGCAAGTGCTTCAACGACCTCTAATATGTCGGCTAATTCTTCAAGTTCACCGCTTTTTAAATATTCGTTAGTCTCTTCCTTGAGCTTTTTCCTTAGCTCTGCTTTATATGAATTATCATCAAGCACACGGTATTTAGGAACTTGATTATTTAGCTTGCAAATATTCGGAATATTATCTCGAACTAATTTGTTATATATTCTTATCATTTTTTCCGTGAATTCCTCTGTTCATAGCATTAAGCATGCGGTTGTTTTCATCACCGGTGATTTCCCAGCAAAATACACCGCCCAAATCGTTTTTTAAAGCCCACCGTGCTTTCTTTTCAACATCAATATCTGTATCAAAGGAATATTTTTCTCCGTTATATTCGGAAAAACTTTGACCTAAATAATGAGTAATTCTACCCTTTGACAGCTCACAATAGTTAAGCGTGTCATTAAGATTTTTAACATTTTTACCATAAATCGGTACACCTATACAAAGCTTATGCCTTTGTATTCCAAGAATTTTCCACATTGTCACAAAAAGTTTAGATAGCAACACATTTGAGTGCATAACGCCTAAATCATATGTCATTACAAACACGTAGTCAACAATGGAGCCAAGCTTTTTAACATCAATACCGATATATCTGTTTGAGCCTACCGCAACAGTTAAATATCTTGATTTAAGCAGTGACCGTAATTCCTCTAAAAGCTGGATAAAATCACTTTTGCAATGTTCACAACAGGTAATGCCTAACATTGACTCACCGGGATACTCCCAGTCTACATCCACTCCGTCAAGGTCAAATTCATCAATTATGTCAACAATAGTTTGGGCGAACAATCGTCTGTTCTCTTTTGTACGCGATGCCATACAGAAGCCGTCTGCATATGCTCCGCCAACCGACAGGAGAATTTTTGTATCAGCGTTCTGAGCCTTAATTTCTTCCTGAATCTTTTTAATGCCCACAGCAAGTTCTTCCGATATGTACGGAAGCCAATATCCGCCATTCTCCTTAATAAGAGAAAACGCAATACAAATATGCGTAAGCTTTTTAAAATCAATTTGCTTAAGCTGCTCGTCAAAATTTACATCTTGTCGATCACCGCACCAAATATAAGCAAGGCACAATTTATTTTTCATAAATTCTCTCCAAAAGAAACTAATTTATAATGATATTATTTAAATAAAAAGTCTTTGAATTTATATCTATTTATAATAGCTATCTCTTATTAATTTTTAAATATCTTTATCATTCATGTCGTCTAAAATCGTTATGGTTTTTTTGAATGTGTCAAGTTTTACATTCAGTTCCAGTAGAATAAAACACTTTTAATAAAATTTCCAAATAATAAAAACAATAATTCCTGCGAGAATTGCTCTTATTAAGTCAATTATTCTAAATTGAAAATTTGCTATTGAAAAATTCACAATAAAAACACCTACAATAGCACCTATTATAGAAATCAATAAAATATTATACCAAAGACCTGTTACAAGTGATAAAATAACAGTTAATGTACCTATTAGAATTGCTACATATTTTTTCATTGATAGTTAATCCTTTTGTTGTAAAGTTAAAAATGTGGAATTGTTGTTTTTGATTTGCTTTTATACGCCGGATAATCTCCTTGTTTTATCATATTGGGTAGCTTCCCAAGCATTCATAAAAACAGATTCCTCTATGTCAGCATCCTTTGCAATATGTCTGCCGAAATATTGAGGATTGTTGTACTGTGTAATCAGAGTTTCATACATATCAAAAATAACGGCTTTTATCATAAAAAATCACCTAAAAATATATCAATAACAAAGTGATAATAACATAGTAAATAAAAAAAGGCAAGAAAAAACCTCGTATCGTAAGATACGAGGCTAAGATGTCGGCGAAGACCTA
>JBJFHZ010000083.1:0-1804 GCA_051894075.1 Eubacterium sp. | reverse complement strand
CTTTACACAAGGGAGCCATAAATTTGCTACAAATACACATCGACAAACCCTAATTCATCAATATATAAAAAGGACTGTGACCAAATTTAATAGTCACAGTCCTTTATTTTTATTTAACGGTAACGGTTTTTGTCTTTGACCAAGGGGAATAAACCTTTATCTTTTTACCGTTTGATTTTATTGTTTTATATGTACGAATACGAACATAGTATTTTTTCTTTGACTTAAGACTTGAGATTGTTTTGCTTGTTGTCTTATTGCTTGAAACAGTTACTGTTTTTGCGTTTGTAAACTTTGATGAGGTATCGTACTGAATTTGATAGCCGTCGGTTTTTGACGTCTGCTTTTTCCAGTTAACAGTAATCTTTTTCTTTCCTGCTTTAAGTGAAGAAATGCTTGTGCCCTTAGGTCCTATTGTAAATGTAGCATAACAGGCAGGATTGCCTGCTAAAGCATTTTTAAAGGTGATTTTGATTTTATATTCACCGATATTCTTTCTTCCCTTTGGATAAGTAACAGTATAATTTTTAGAACTGATTTTTTTACCGTCAAAGCCGTAAAGCGTTACTGACGGCTTCTTTGCTTTACCGTCATAGACATAAATGCTTGATGACAAAGCGGCCGACTTCACCTTATCAAGCTTAATTCTGATATCATACTCGGGAACGTAAACGCCCTCTTCAAAATTTCTCGCTCTGAAAACAACCTCATTGTCATAAACCTCGGTTATATAACCGAGTCCGTTTTTATTATAAGAGCCTGTAGCATTATCAACGCCGATTGACGGGAGGTTGACTGAATTGATATTTCCTATTTTCTGAAAGCTGTACTGACCGAAGCCTGTATGAAGATGACCGGTAATCAAAATCACATTTTTATATTTGTTGAGGATATCCTTTATTTTACCTGACTGCTCCCCAACTGAGCCTGCTGAGTCGTCAGAGCTTCCCCAAGTATCCGGCAGTCCGTGGGTATCCTTCAAGGGCTGATGCATAACAACAAACACAGGCTTACCTGTTTTAGTTGATGAAGCAAGCTGTGAATCAAGCCATTTAAGCTGAGAACTGCTAATATATGATTCCTCAAATTCAGTATCGTCGCTTCCTAAAACTATAAACCTGTAGCCCTTTACGGTACAGCTGTAGTGCATACTGTCAATATTAATTGAACTGCCAACGGCAAAATTGATGTTGTTTGTAAAGGAAACAAACTTGCTTTTTGCATCGTTATAATTACCCAAGCGGATATCGTGATTGCCTTCAGCGGTGATGAATGCACCTATACCTGTTCCGACAAGATCATTATATATTGCGTCATATTCGCTTTGCGAAGCATTTTCCGTAATATCGCCTGCAAGAACCATTGCATCAATTTTACTCTGTGAATTTTTCAAATCATTTGCAGAGGCAATAACATGCTCCTCCCTTGAGGAAATGTAATTTGCGACCTGCGGGTCACCCCAAGCGGCAAAGGTTAATTTAACTCCGTCGCCTGCTTTTATAGGCTCTGCAGCTGCGGAAACACTGCAAATTGGCGATACAATGCAGGTAATAGCCAAAATTGCAGATAAAAAGGCTGCTCCGATTTTTTCACTAAACTTTTTCATATCAATTAACCCTTCCGTGGATAAATAAACAAAGGTATTCCCAATTGAGAACACCTTTGCCTCTGTATAATATTATCATTTTTATTATCATATGTCAACATAAGTATAAAATCTAAACCGCTTTTACGCAGCTTTCGTGGTGCGGTCGGTGTAGTTGAACTCGTAAATGTCAAAGCTTTCACGGATTTTTGCACCTAC
>JBJFHZ010000082.1:0-41445 GCA_051894075.1 Eubacterium sp. | reverse complement strand
CACTTTTCATGAATCCCGGATTTTCATTTCGATATTTTTTTACAGCGCCTTTTTTGTTTCATATATGCTGAATTAAATCACCGTAGGGGCAGGTCTCTGTGCCTGCCCGAAATTTAATTTTTCGGGAGGGGATGGAACCCCTCCCCTACGAATGCTTGTTGCAGTAACTAATTATTGTAGGTCTTTAATTGATGTCGGAGAAGTATCGACCACCTCGATTTTATTTGTTCGCATCCAAAGTGATGGAGTAATGCGCAGATAATAACCGTAGCCGGGGTCCATTTGCCAGTGTGCCATAGGTGCCTCAGGCAAGCCGTAGCAGGAAAGCAGGGTCATCAAAACTCCTGCATGTCCCACGATCGCAATATTCTGTACGCCTGTTTTAATACAGCCATCAACCACCTTCTCAAAGGCGGCACAAACTCTGTGGATAAATTCGGCATTGCTTTCTCCGTGGGGTGCTCTGGCATTTATATCTCCCCTGAGCCACTCCTTAAAATCATCGTTGTCCCTTAAGTCATCGGCAGTCAACTCTTCAAATTCCCCAAAATTATACTCAATAAAATCATCAATAATTATCATATTGTTTTCGGGAAACATCAAAGCGGCGGAATCCTTACATCTTTTTAACGGAGAGGAAAACACAGCATCAACCTTGGGATAATGCTCTGTCGCCTTTATCTTTTTTATTGCTGCTATACTATCTGTAGTAAGCGGTAAATCTGTATGCCCAATATACTGTGCGTTTAAATTTCCTTTTGTGATTCCGTGACGGAAGAAATATAAATTTAAGGTTTTCATTAAAAAAGCTCCTTTTTTAGCCAATTATTACAAAAAATTAACAATCCGAAAAAGTGACTTTACAAATAGTAATATGGTGATATAATACTATTTGTAATAAATCGGAGGAATATTGATGAGTAATTTAGATGAAAAGAAAACTGAGAAGCAGGAAAAAAACGACAAGGTATCAAAATTTGCGACAAAGCTTTCTCAGCTTCGTAAGGAAAGAGGAATAAGCCAGAAAAAAGCGGCAACTGATTTAGGTATTTCACAGGCGCTTTTAAGCCATTACGAAAAGGGTATAAGAGAATGCGGACTTGATTTTGTCATCCGCTGCGGCGAATATTACGGTGTAACAACCGATTATCTTTTAGGCGTCAGCGACAGCAGAAACGGTCTTGACCTTTCAGGTCTTGAAAGCGCTGTTGACGATGAGGAAATGAGTGTAACCACATTACTTCAGGCAACAAAATATCTGCTCAACCTAATACCTTCAGGCGCTGACAACAGAACAATGAATTATATTTATAACTACTATATCCTTTGCGTTTACCGAGGAACCATCACAATGGCAAAGGCAGGTATACTTCCAAAGGAAATGTTCAAGCTCGATTTTTCCCTCGGAAGAGAGCTTGCATCAGCCGCCCTTGCAATGGAGGACGCAAAATTTGTATTCATTGAGGATAAGTCAAGAACAGGCTCCGATTTATCGGAGAAAACAGCGCTTCATACTGTTATTGAAAAAGCAGAGGAGCATATTCTCAATACCTTTATATTAGAATAAGGAATACTGATTTTGTTCTGATTTTATGTATTCAATTACAACCGCTGTGGAGATTTCCGCAGCGATTTTTTTAAATGTAGGATAATCCATCTGGGAATTTTCGTCACCACCGTCGCTTATTGAACGTAAAACCGCAAAGGGTACTCCTGCACAGGCACAGACGTGACCGATAGCACCGCCCTCCATTTCACCGCACAGGGCACCGAACTGTGACGACAGCATTTCCTTAAGAGCAGAATCGGCAATAAATGTATCACCGCTGGCAACTGTTCCCCTGTGGATTTTTTCGCCGTAATTAATTGCAGTACGTGCCAGCCTGTCAGAAAGCTGTTCATCTGTTTTAATTTTTATAACATTCAGTCCGTTAATAAAGCCTCTGGGCTCCCCTAACGCAGTTATGTCAATGTCATATTCACAAACGTCAGAGGCAATGACGACATTTTTAATAACAACGTCATCGTTCAAGCTGCAGGCAACGCCTACATTGATAAGCTTGTCTATATCAAAATTATCAATCATAGCCTGAGCACAGATAGCGGCGTTTACCTTTCCCGGTGAGCATTTTGCAACGCAGACCGTTACATTTTCAATAAATCCGCATACAAAATCAATTCCCGAAATAGTGGAAACGGTTTTATTTTTTACTCTGCTTTTTATGGAATCCACTTCAACATCCATTGCACCGATAATACCAAGCATAAAATTCCTCCCGTAAAATTGTGCAGCTAAAATCCTTCTGCCCAACATATAGTGCTATTATAATATATAAAGTAAGTAATTACAAGATTATAAAATTTTTTATTGACAAGAGTTATTATTTTAATATATAATACTTACCGAATATTGTGGAGGTGTATCCCTATGCACCTTTGGACAATAAATAAACGCCTGCACTATACCGTGCAGAGAATATGAAGATTAAGACAAGTTTAGTCTTTGGAATGGAGTGAAAAAAATGAAAAGAACTTTCCAGCCTAAAAAGAGACACGCACAGAAGGTGCACGGTTTCAGAAAGAGAATGTCAACAAAAAACGGCAGAAAGGTACTTGCACGTCGTCGTGCTAAGGGAAGAAAGAAGCTTTCTTACTAATTACTGATTGGGTGCGATTAGGTGAAAAGCAAAACCTTAAAAGAAAATAAAGATTTTCGCCGCCTGTATTACAGGGGCAAAAGTCAGGCTTCCTCCTGCCTTGTAACATATGTTCAAAAAAGCAGGGAAAATGAAACAAGATACGGAATTACCGCCAGCAAAAAGATAGGCTCGGCAGTTGAAAGAAACAGGGCAAAGCGTGTTATACGAGCCGCTTTTTCACAGCTTGAGCCAAGACTTAACGGCATTTACGATTTCGTTTTTGTAGCAAGAACAAGGACAAGCCATGTAAAAATGCAGGATGTGCTCGCTCAAATGGAGGAGCATTTTAAAGCGTTGGGAGTAATAGAGGAATGAGAGCTTTAATTAAAAAAGCTATGATTTTTCTTATAAGAACTTATCAAATGACGTTAAGCCCCAGATTTTCCCACGGCAGCTGCCGTTATACTCCCACCTGCTCACAGTACGCAATAGAGGCTATTGAAATTCACGGAATTTTCAAGGGCAGTCTGTTGGCAATAAGAAGAATTTTAAGGTGCAACCCCTTTTTTAAGGGCGGTTGGGACCCTGTTCCCCCAAAGAAAACTAAAGAGGACAAATAATGAATACTATTTTACTTGCTTCAAGTGCTGTATCAAACGGTATAGGCATTTTCAAGCCTTTATACTGGTTGTTCGGTGTTTGTATGAACTTCCTTTTGGACGTGCTGGGAAATCAGTATTTTCTTGCTATTATAATTTTCACCGTTGTAACAAGACTTCTTTTGTTACCTTTTAATGTAAGACAGCAGAAAACAATGGCAAGAACAACGAGACTTCAGCCTAAAATTCAGAAGATTCAAAAAAAATATCCGGACCCGAAAGACCGTGACAAGCTCAATCAGGAAATGCAGGATTTATATGCCCGTGAGGGACACAATCCTATGCAAATGGGTTGCGGCACTATGATGTTTCAGATGGTTTTCCTTATGGGTATTATCGGTATTATCTATTATCCCCTTCAGTACGTATTGGGAATAAGCGATTTTAACGATAATTCTCAGGCTATTTATGATGTTATTCTGCCTCTATATCAAAATATTGTAGGCGACCCTGACGCAAAAATAACCTATTTCCAGCTCAACATTCTTGAGCATTTTGACGCATATAAGGAAGCCCTTGTAACAAATTTCCCGAAGATGTTTACCGAGGCAAAGTGTGCGGAAATTTCAGCATACCGTGAGGGTATGACGCTGTTTGGTCTTGATATGACCGCTGTTCCACACTGGAAGGACGGAATTATTGTTATAATTCCTATTCTCTGTCTTGTAACCTCTTTAGGATCAAGCCTTGTATCCACATTAATTCAGAAAAAGAATAACCCTGCGGCAAGTCAGCAAATGGGTTCAATGATGATGATGATGCTTATGATGCCCTTCTTCTCATTCTACATCTCATTTAAGGTTACAGCTGCCGTTGGCTTTTACTGGATTATTTCTAACTTAGTTGCAATACTTCAGCAGATTTATATTGCAAAGCAGTATCCGCCGAGAAAGACGCAGGCTAAGCTTATGATTGAAAATACAATCGAGCGCCGTTCCCGTGAGGAGAATGTTAAGAAAATTAAATAATTAATAATTATCGGAGGATAATATGATAAAGGAATTTATCGGCACCGGTAAGACTATTGAAGAAGCTTCCCTTTCTGCAAAGGCAGGATTAAATGCTCCTGCAACAGCAGATGTTAAGATTGAAGTTATTCAGATGCCGAAGAAAAAGGTTTTAGGCTTGTTCGGCGGCGCAGACGCAAAGGTTAAGGCGTGGTACGACGACGGCAAAAAGGAAAAGAAGCCTCAGCAGAAGAAAAAGGCTCAGGCTCCTGCCCCTAAAAAGCAGAAGAATGAAGCTAAGCCTGAGAAAAAGCCTGAAAAGAAGGTCGAAAAAAAGGCTAATACACCTGCTCCCGTAAAGGAAGCTGTTAAAGTCGAAAAGCCTGAAGAAATGATTACCGAAAAGGACGTAAACCTTGATTACGTTTGTGCATATATCAAAACCATTTTAGACGGTCTTAAGGTTGAGGACGCTAAGCTTTCCGCAAGAGTAGAAAACGGTATTGTAGAGGTTGATATTGACTGCGACGATTACGGTATTATAATCGGCAGACGAGGCGAAACTCTTGACGCTATTCAGTATCTTACAAGCCTTGCAATCAAAAATATAACAAATAAATATGTAAGAGTTTCTCTTAACGTAGGCGACTACCGTGCTAAAAGAGAGGAAACCTTAAAGGCTCTTGCAATTAAAAACGCTAACTTTGTTGTACGTTCCGGCAGACGTTACGTTTTCGAGCCTATGAACCCGTATGAAAGAAGAATTATTCATACTGCCGTTCAGGAGGTTGAGGGCGCAGTTTCACGTTCTGTAGGAAACGGAATGGACAGAAAGGTTATCATTGAGCCCGAGGGAGGAGTTAAGCACTCCTACAACAGAGGCGGCTCACAGAGAAGGGGCGGCTCCCGCCGTTCTCAGCAGCCTGCTCCTGCAGTTGACCCCAACAGAGAAAAGAAGGTTGACAGAGCAGACATTCCGAAATTCGGAAAAATTGAAGTTAATAAAGAAGATTAATTTATTAATACGGAGGAAATGGCGGACTGATGTTCGCCATTTCACTTATCTAAAACACGAGGGGGATAAGCAAATTATGGCAAAAGCTATTGCGGCAGTTGCAACGGGTAACAGCGTTTCGGGTATCGGTGTAATCAGAATAAGCGGCGACAATGCCATTGAAATTGCGGACTGTGTTTTCAAATCGGCAGACGGCACTCCCCTTTCATCTCTTAAGGGCTACAGGGCAAAATTCGGAAACGTTGTCAGCGACGGCGAAAGCTTTGACAACGCAGTTGCCCTTGTTTTCAGAGGCCCCAAAAGCTATACAGGTGAGGACGTGGTGGAGCTTTCCGTCCACGGCGGAATTTTTATTGTTGAAAAAACCTTGGAAACCGTTTTATCCGCAGGAGCACAGCCTGCCGAGGCAGGAGAATTTACAAAGCGTGCTTTCTTAAACGGCAAAATTGATTTGGCGCAGGCTGAGGGTGTTGCGGCTCTGATTTCTGCAAACGGTCAGGAGGCGGCAAAGGCTTCCTTCAATCTTCTTCAAGGCTCTTTGAGCAATAAAATAACTGCAGTTCTTGACAATCTCCTTGACTGCAGTGCATTAATGGCGGCTTGGGTTGATTATCCCGACGAGGAAATTCCCGAGCTTTCCGAATCAAATCTTAAGGAAACGCTGACAGGTGCAAAAAACGCTTTAAAAGAACTGCTTGATAATTACGAAAGCGGAATTATCATGACACAGGGCATTGATACTGCTATTGCAGGCAGACCTAACGCAGGCAAATCAACCCTTATGAATATGCTTGCCGGCAGAGAGAAAAGCATTGTTACTCATATTGAGGGCACCACAAGGGATATTGTTGAGGATTCCGTAAGGCTCGGCAATATCGTTCTTCACCTTGCAGACACGGCAGGGCTTCGTAAAAGCGATGACGTTGTAGAGTCAATCGGAATTCAAAAGGCACTTGACAGGGTTGAAAGTGCTTCTCTTGTTTTGGCTGTTTTTGATAGCTCCCTGCCGCTTAACAGCGACGATTTAATGCTTATTGATAGCTGTAAGAATAAAAAATGCGTTGCCGTTATTAACAAAACCGACCTTAAGTGCAAAACAGATATTGATAAAATCAAGGAAAGCTTTGAA
The DNA here is from genome assembly GCA_051894075.1 of Eubacterium sp. GTDB lineage: Bacteria > Bacillota > Clostridia > Oscillospirales > Acutalibacteraceae > Eubacterium_R. The sequence goes on along the minus strand of JBJFHZ010000082.1, from coordinate 35,056 downwards.
GAAGTCGTGTATATTTCGGCAAAAAATAATCAGGGCGCAAAGGAGCTTGAACAGGCGGTTAAGCGTGTACTTTCATTAGAAGGCTTTGACTCGTCACAGCCCATACTTGCAGGCAGACGTCAGAAGCTCTGCGTTCAAAATGCATATGACAGTATTTGTCAGGCGCTTGACGGTGCAGAAATGGGCGTAACCTACGACGCAATAAACGTTATGATTGACAGCGCAGTTGATGAGCTTCTTTCCCTCACAGGCAAAAAAGCCACAGAAGAGGTTGTCAATAATATCTTCAGCAAATTTTGTGTAGGAAAATAAAATTAGTATTTGTCAAGCCTAATTGAGCCTCCCCTGTGTAAGGGGAGGTGGGTTGCCGTAAGGCAACTCGGAGGGGTTGTAACAATCCCTCAGTCTGCTAACGCAGACAGCTCCCTTTACACAAGGGAGCCATAAATTTGCTACAAATACACATCGATAAACCCTAATTTATCACAGCAAAGAAAGGTATTATATATGGAATACAAAGCAGGAGAATATGATGTAATAGTAATCGGTGCAGGTCACGCAGGAATTGAAGCGTGTCTTGCTTCTGCACGCCTTGGGTGCAAAACTGCCGTGTTTACAATCAATCTTGACTGGGTTGGAAATATGCCCTGTAACCCTTCAATCGGCGGCACCTCCAAAGGCCATCTCGTAAGAGAGATTGACGCCTTGGGCGGTGAAATGGGCAAAGCCGCTGATAAATACTCCCTGCAGTCGAGAATGCTGAATTTAGGCAAGGGCCCCGCCGTTCATTCCCTAAGGGCGCAGATTGACAGGCGTGAATATTCCGCAGGAATGAAGCACACCCTTGAGCTCCAGGAAAATCTTGATATCCGTCAGGGTGAAATCGTTGATATTATAAAACTTGAAAACGGCTTATGGCAGGTTAAAACCAAGCTTGAGGCATTGTTTACCGCAAAGGCTGTTATCATTGCTACAGGTACTTTTTTAGGCGGCAGAGTATATATCGGCGACGTTTCATACGAAAGCGGTCCCGACGGAATGTTCCCCTCAACCGACCTTTCAGTTGCTTTGAAAAAGCTAAACATTCCACTCAGAAGATTTAAAACAGGAACCCCATCAAGAGTAAACAGACGCTCCGTTGACTTTTCAAAAATGGAGGTGCAGGAGGGTGACGAGGAAACCGTCCCCTTCAGCTTTGAAACTGAACAGCCTCCCGAAAACAAGGTTTGCTGTCACATAACATATACAAACGAAAAAACAAAGGAGATTATTCTCGAAAATCTCCACAGAAGCCCTATGTATTCAGGTAAAATTGAGGGTAAGGGTCCGAGATACTGTCCGTCTTTTGAGGACAAAATTGTTCGTTTTGCAGATAAACAACGTCATCAGCTTTTCATTGAACCCTGCGGACTGAATACTGAGGAAATGTATCTTCAGGGCCTTTCCTCCTCACTGCCCGAGGATGTTCAGCTTGCCTTTATTCACACCATCCCCGGTCTTGAAAATGCACAGGTTATGCGAACTGCATATGCTATTGAATATGACTGTGTTGACCCTACTGCCTTAAAAGCCACTCTGGAGTTTAACGACATATCGGGGCTTTACGGCGCAGGTCAGTTTAACGGCTCCAGCGGCTATGAGGAGGCGGCGGCACAGGGGCTTGTGGCAGGAATAAATGCGGCTTTGAAAATCAAGGGCGAGGAGCCTATGATTTTAGACAGAGGCGGCTCCTATATCGGAACCCTGATTGACGACCTTGTAACTAAGGGCTGTACCGACCCCTACCGAATGATGACAAGCCGAAGCGAATACCGTTTAGTGCTCCGTCAGGACAATGCAGATGTTCGCCTTACTCCCACAGGCTACAAAATAGGCTTGATTTCTCAAGAGAGATATGATAAATTTTTATATAAGGAAGAATGTGTAAAAAAAGAAAGAGAAAGAATTGAAAACAAGTCAATTCCCCTTTCCGATGCTTTGCAGAAAATTCTTGCCGACTGCGGTACTACGCCTCTTGAACGTGGCTGTAAAATGATTGAGCTTATAAAAAGACCGCAGGTAACATATAATTCATTGGCACCTGTTGATAATGACAGACCTGATTATCCCTCTGCTGTATTTGAGCAGGTGGAGATTTCCGTGAAATACGAGGGCTACATTGCAAGACAGGAGCAACAGATTAAAGAAATGAGAAGAATTGAATGTAAAAAAATTCCCGAGGATATTGATTATTCTTCTCTTAAAGGTCTGCGTCTTGAGGCTGTTGAAAAGCTTTCAAAAATCAGACCTGAAAATTTAGGACAGGCAAGCAGAATCAGCGGAGTTAATCCTGCGGACATTGCCGCCCTTAACATTATATTGGAGACATTATGATTAATTATGAGTTGCTTCAATCGGAAGCAGAAAAAATCGGAGTTGATTTAGGAGATTACGGCGCTGACAGGTTTGACACATATGCCGAAAGGCTTGTCAGGTGGAATGAGCACGTAAACCTTACCGCAATCACCGAGCCTGACGATATAGTAATAAAGCATTTTATTGACTGCCTTTACATAATGAAATATGTTGCTTTTAAATCCGGTGAAAGGTTGGTTGACGTCGGAACAGGCGCCGGCTTTCCCGGTATGCCCCTTTTGATTGCTAATCCCGACCTTGACGTTACCTTTGTCGACAGCATGGAAAAGAGAATCGGTTTTCTCCGCGATGTTTTGAAGAATATCGGTTTGACGGGCAGCCGTATCCACGAAAGAGCTGAAATCGTAGGAAAGGATTCGCATTACAGAGAGATGTTTGACTATGCTACAGCAAGGGCAGTTGCTCCTCTTAATATGCTTTGTGAATACTGCCTCCCTCTTGTTAAGGTTGGCGGACTGTTTGTTTCACTGAAAGGCTCGTCGGGTATGGCAGAGCTTCAGTCGGCAGAAAATGCAATTAAGGTTTTAGGCGGAGAGGTTGCAAAGGCTGAAGAATACCAGCTCCCTAACGGCGACGGCAGAAGCATAATTATTATAAGAAAGATATCGCAGACACCGACAAAATACCCCAGAAAGTCAAAGAAAATTGATACTAAGCCCCTTTAATAATGTAATTAACTGTCGGATACAAAGGATTTCTCACGATGAGAAATCCTTTATTTTTTTGAAACATTGTGATATAGTTTAATCAAGGAGATGAGGTGAGTGGAACAAACCATAGTTCAGATACCTACCGAAAAGCTTCTCCCTAATCCTTATCAGCCAAGGAAGCAGTTTAAAAGCGAGGACATGCTTTCTCTTGCAGATTCAATCAAGGAAAACGGAGTGCTTCAGCCCCTTTTATGCAGACAGATAAATAACAGCGATTATTATGAGCTTGTGGCAGGTGAAAGGCGGTTAAGGGCTTCAATCCTTGCCAATCTGCAAACTGTTCCCTGCATAATCATCACCTGTGACTATGAGGACAGCGCAATATATTCCATCCTCGAGAATATTCAGCGAAGCAACCTGAATTTCTTCGAAGAAGCACAAGCAATCGGACATTTAATCAATCAATTCGGCTTAACTCAGGAGCAAATCGGCAAAAAGCTGGGAAAAAGCCAGTCTGCACTATCAAATAAGTTAAGACTGCTCCGCCTCCCTGTTGACGTAAGATACTTTATAGAAAAGGAAGGACTAACGGAAAGACACGCAAGGGCGCTGCTTAAAATTGACAACGAAAAGGATATGTGGACAACCCTTAAGGTTATCACCGACAGACACCTGAATGTTGAGCAGACAGAAGCGTACATAGATTCTCTTACAGATAAAAGAATCAAACCGAAGAAAACAGTTATAAAAGTATTTAAGGATATCAGGATATTTGTCAATACGGTGGACAAGGCTATCGCAACAATGAAGGAAGCCGGAATTAATGCCGAATCCGACAAAACAGAAACTGACGATTATATTGAATATAGGGTACGAATCCCTAAATCAGCACAGTAGTGCAATAACTCTGCTTAAAACGGGTAACCGTTTTAACATATTCTCCTCTTTTCATCACGTGGAAAAAACGGGCGCAAGCTCGTTTTTTCTGCGTTATACGGCTTTTTAAAATCACAATACACTTGTGTTTCACGTGAAACTAAATACTATATATTGATTTTCGTTTAAACTATGTTTGTTTGCAAAATATTCAAGTAAAAGTTAAGAATACATACTGTTTAACTTAAAAAGTGATGTTTCACGTGAAACATCTATATATTGTATCCCCTACTTTGTACATACACAAATTTCAAAAAATAATTCCATTGTTTCACGTGAAACCTCTTGTATACAGCGCAATCGTGTAGTATAATTATACCCACGGAGGTGTTGCTATGGGCAAAACCATATCTATATTTAATCAAAAGGGCGGCGTAGGCAAAACCACCACCTGCGTAAACTTTGCCGCCGCATTAGGATTGAAGGGAAAGAAAACTCTGCTTGTTGACGTTGACCCACAGGGCAATACAACAAGCGGTGTGGGTATTGATAAAACCGAATTTGAATATTCTACCTATAATATGCTCATTGATGAGGTTCCTGCAAAGGATATTATAATCGAAACTGCATTTAAAAATCTGTCTCTGCTCCCTGCCGATATGAATTTGGCAGGTGCAGAATTAGAGCTTGCAGAAAATGAAAACAGGTTTAAGGCTTTAAAAAAGGCTCTTGCGCCTGTTGTAATGGAATATGACTACATTATAATAGACTGTCCGCCAAGCTTAGGACTGCTTAGTCTTAATGCTCTGACTGCGTCAGACACATTGATTGTTCCTCTGCAATGCGAATATTATGCTCTTGAGGGCTTAAGTCAGCTGGTGGGAACTGTGAGAACAGTAAAACAGCATTATAATGAACATTTAGAGCTTGAAGGTGTTGTTTATACTATGTATGACAGCAGATTAAAGCTTAATCAGCAGGTTATTGATGAGGTAGACAAGTATTTTCCCGGTAAATCGTACAAGACAAATATACCGAGAAGCGTCAAGCTCGCAGAGGCTCCAAGCTTCGGAAAACCGATTTTTTATTACGAAAAATACTCAAAGCCTGCCTTTGCATATAAAAAGCTGGCAGACGAATTTTTAAAGAAACAGTAACTAATATAAACACATTAGATGTTAAGAGGTGTAATATGGCTAAAAAACAAACGGGACTTGGCAAGGGTTTAGGTGCGTTGATGCTTGAAAACTCTGTTGACGAGATGGTGGCAACTAATACCTTACCTTTAAATGAAATTGTTCCAAATAAAGAACAGCCCCGAAAAACCTTTGACGAGGGAGCACTTCAGGAGCTTGCGGACAGTATAACACAGCACGGCGTTTTACAGCCGCTTCTTGTTAGGCCTTTGCCTGCAGGCGGATATCAGCTTGTGGCAGGCGAAAGACGTTGGAGAGCGTCAAGAATAGCAGGGCTTAAAGAGGTTCCTGTTGTAATAAAGGAGCTTTCCGACGTTGAAACAATGGAAATTGCCATTATCGAAAATTTACAGAGAGAGGACCTAAACCCTATAGAAGAAGCAGAGGGCTTGCAGGCGCTTATTGACAGATGCGGCTTCACACAGGAGGAGGTTGCTGTTTCAGTTGGTAAGTCAAGACCTGCAATAGCAAACTCTTTAAGACTGCTTAAATTACCGCAGGAAGTCCGTGATATGACCAGAAACGGGGAAATTTCAGCAGGTCACGCAAGAGCGTTGCTTGCCTTTGACAATGAGGCAATGATTTATGAGGCGGCTGAAAGTATAATCAGAAACAACCTTACCGTTCGTGATGTTGAACGTATGGCAAAGATAGCAGAAAAGACAGGAACAACAACCAGGTCAAGAAATAAAAGACGTGATTCATTTTATGATGAGGTTGAGCTGTCACTGACAGAGGTGCTTGGCAGAAAGGTAAAGGTTTACAACGGCAGAGGAAGGGGCACACTTGAAATAGAGTTCTACTCAGCCGAAGATTTAAAAGAGATTGCGAATAAGTTAGGAGAATAAAAAAATGCTTGATATTAAATTTGTAAGGGAAAATCCCGATATTGTTAAGGAAAACATAAAAAAGAAATTTCAGGATAAAAAGCTACCGCTTGTAGATGAGGTAATCGCACTTGATGAGGAAAGAAGAGCATCAATGGCAAAGGCCGATGAGCTTCGTGCCAACAGAAACAAGCTTTCAAAGCAGATAGGCGCTTTAATGGCTCAGGGCAAAAAGGACGAGGCAATGGAAATCCGTCAGCAGGTAACTGCACAGGCAGAGGAGCTTGAGGAGCTTGGCAAAAAGGAAAAGGAGCTTAACGAAAAAGTAACATCAATTATGATGAGCATACCTAATATAATTGACGAGTCTGTACCTATCGGTAAGGACGACAGCGAAAATGTTGAGGTTGAACGCTTTGGAGAGCCTGTAGTTCCCGACTATGAAATTCCGTATCACACAGATATTATGGAAAGCTTTGACGGTATTGACCTTGAATCAGCCGGCAGGGTAGCAGGTAACGGCTTCTATTATCTTATGGGCGATATTGCAAGGCTTCACAGCGCAGTAATCAGCTATGCAAGAGATTTTATGATTGACAGAGGCTTCACCTATGTTGTACCGCCGTTTATGATTAGGTCAAATGTTGTAACAGGCGTAATGAGCTTTGAGGAAATGGACGCAATGATGTACAAGATTGAAGGGGAGGACCTTTATCTTATCGGTACCTCCGAGCATTCAATGATAGGCAAATTCATTGACACCATTACTCCTGAGGAGGAATTGCCTAAAACTCTTACCTCGTATTCACCCTGCTTCCGTAAGGAAAAGGGTGCCCACGGTATTGAGGAAAGAGGCGTTTACCGTATCCATCAGTTTGAAAAGCAGGAAATGGTTGTTGTCTGCAAGCCCGAGGAGTCAAAAATGTGGTTTGATAAATTATGGCAGAACACAGTAGACCTGTTCAGAAGCCTTGATATTCCCGTACGTACTCTTGAGTGCTGTTCAGGCGATTTGGCAGATTTAAAGGTTAAGTCTGTTGACGTTGAGGCTTGGTCACCAAGACAGAAGAAATATTTTGAGGTAGGCTCCTGCTCAAATCTTACAGACGCTCAGGCAAGACGTCTTAAAATCAGAATTAAGGGAGAGAAGGGAAATTATCTTGCCCATACCCTTAACAATACAGTTGTTGCACCGCCGAGAATGTTAATCGCCTTCCTTGAAAATAATCTTCAGGCAGACGGCTCCGTTCTCATTCCCGAGGCACTTCGTATGTATATGGGCGGAAAGGACAGGATTATTCCGAAAAAATAATGAGGATAATCTTAATTATATTAGGCGCTGTTTTTATTGCCGTCTATCTTTTGCCGATAATCAGACAGGTATTTAATTTCGGCAGTGTTGCAGGAATTTCAATAGGGGCAGCAATGCTTGCTTTCGGATTAACATGGAACAAAATGACCTTTTCACAGCAAAAGCTTGTTGCCTTTGCTGTAGCAATTGTGCTTGTAGGCCTGTGGAGCTTAACCTCCTTAGTTCTGCGTGACGGAAAAACCGACGCAGACAATCAAAAAATTCTTGTGGTTTTAGGCTGTAGAGTTAAGGGCGATGTTCCAAGCATTGCTCTTCAGAAAAGAGTTGACAGCGCCTATCTTTATCTGCTGTCAAATCCGCAGGCAAAGGCAATTTTAAGCGGAGGACAGGGGAGAGATGAATTTATCTCCGAGGCGGCTTGTATGAAGCAAATGCTCACTAATCGGGGAATTTCTCCCGACAGGCTCTTTTTAGAGGACAAATCAGTTTCAACATATGAAAATATAAAATTTTCAATAAAATATATTGAAGATGCAGGCGTAAAGGAAATCGCAATTGCCACCTCTGAGTATCATCAGAAAAGGGCAAAGCTCATTTGCAAAAGGTTTGGCTTAACTGCTTATTCCGTAAGCTCAAAAACCGATCCGCTGATTTTACCTGTTTTTCTTCTGCGTGAATTTTTTGCATTAGCAAAAGAATATATTTCCGGCAAAGCTAATTTATAGCTATGCCCCTTGACGTCAGCAGACACTCTGCAAAGCATATAAAAATTATATTAAGACTAACAAAAAAACCGCTTGATTTTTCAAGCGGTTCTTTTCATTTATCTTCCCATTGCTATGTAGTCAGGTCTGTTGGGATTAAGATTAATATTTGATTTTCCGTAAATTCTCATTTGAAGCTCATAGGCGTCCTTTGGAATATCTGCAAGCCAAATCCAGTTGCCCGGTGCTGCGGAGAAATTCTGACCGCCCTTGCAGTTTTCCGTTGACGGAATATTGCTTGACTTAACCTCATAATTAAGCCAGCCGTCCTTAAGTGCCGTATTTCCGATTTCAATAAGCTCCTTTTTACTGTAGCCTGTGTAAACATAACCCACAAGGTCGTTTACGGTTTTAACAATATCAACAGTTCCAGATGATTTCATTTTCTTAAACAGAGCATTCAAAACTGTTTTCTGTCTGTTGGCTCTTGCACCGTCGGAATCAATCTTTCTAATTCTGCAATAAGCAAGCGCCTGCTTTCCGTTCAATGTCATTGTACCCTCTGTACCGTCAAAGCTCTGGGTGATTGTGACACCGCCGTATCTCTTTGGGTGATTGTTGATTTCGTTAATTTCGGCAGATGTAATTTTGATTGAAACGCCGTTAAGAGCGTCAATGATTTTCGGAAAGCTTTCAAAATTAACAACTGCATAGTTATTTATAGCAATTTTATAATATCTTTCAATAGTATTGATATAGGTTTTCATACCACCGTTTGATGCAGACTCGTTTATCTTTCCGTATCTGCCTTCACCGTCTACCTCGTAGTAAACATAAAGGTCACGCAAAATTGATGTAAGATGAATTTCACCTGTATCTATGTTTACGCTGGCAATGATTGCAGAGTCGGCTCTTGAGGTATCGGAGATTTCCTCATCCCTTGTATCCTCGCCGATAAGGAGAATGTTAAGCACGTGGGTTGAGCTTACGGGGTCGCCGTTCTGATACCACTGCTTAAGATATTCCTTGTAGCTGTAAAGCTCTGATGCGGAAAGCTCATCAATAGTGGGGAAGTCCTCCTGAAGAAAGTCCATACCGTCGTAATATGTAACCATTTCATATGGCTCTTCCTCGCTGTTATTTGTAATTTTATCAAGAAGATTGTTTGCGTAAAGTATTGCAAAAACGCCTGCACAAATAATAAGCACCAGAAGAATTACAATAACCGATACCGTTGCTTTATGCTTTTTGGATTTTTTGCTTTTATTCTTTTCGGTATTCATTTCTTCCTTTTCCGCAAAATCGTCTGCCGCCGCCAAGGAAAGCAAATCAACCATTCCGTCGTCAGTCTCCGGCTCGGCGGTATCAGCTGCAGCATTGCCGTTTTCATCAGACTGATTGTCAACGACAATATCCTGTGCATTGTCCTCAGGCTCGGTTTCTTCAATTACTGCTTCCTCTTTCTCCGGCTCTTCCTCTGCCTGCTGAGGCTCTTGGGAAATTTCGCTTTCCGAAAAATCAAGGAATTCCTCTTTCTCGGTGGTTTTTTCTTCGGTTTCAAGAGAAAAAACTGCCGTTTCGTCGCTTTCATCTTCCGTTGTATCGTTCGGCTCTTCCTCGTCTAAAACGAAGCTTGCTTCCTCCTGCTCTACTTCAGCCGACGGCTGATTATCCGCATTGGGAGGGTTATTATTTTTCAGGGCAAGCTCATTTTCTTCCCTGCGTTTTTTTACCTCAGAAAGAATATCGTCAATACTGTATGACTCTTTCTCCAACGGTACCACTCCTCTTTTTCAATAGGCGGTTTACTGTACTTCCGCCGTTACGTAAAAACAAATCTGTCTTAACAGTCACCGACTGATAAAATCTGTGTCATTATATATCAATAAACGTAAAATTACTATAGATAAAATGTAAAAACATTATTTTTTAAATGTTAATAGAATATTTTGGCAAAATAAGTCTATTATTCTACAACATTTTCCCCTGTCTCAGTTGAAACCTCTGTTTCCTCTGCTGTTTCCTCTTCCTCTTCTTCAAACTTGTCAACAACGGAAAGGGTAGCAACTCTCTCTCCCTCGTTTACTCTCATTACCTTAACACCCTTTGAAGGTCTTTGGAAGGAAGAAATCTGGTCAGCGGGAGTTCTGATAATAATACCGTCTGAGGAAATCATAATAACATCGTTGTCAGCGCAAACGGGAGCAATCATGGCAACCTTTCCGTACTGTGAGGTACGGTAGTTGATAAGTCCCTTACCGCCTCTTGACTGAATACGGTAATCTCCGAATTCGCTCTTTCTGCCGTAGCCTGTTTCGGAAACGGTAAGAAGAGTATAGCCCTCTCTTTCAACGGCAAAGCCAACAACATAGTCGCCCTCTGAAAGAGTGATAGCCTTAACACCTCTTGCAGTTCTGCCGATAAGTCTTGCATCTGACTCCTTAAAGCAGATACTCATACCGTCGTGGGTAGCAACAATAAGATTTCTTTCACCGTCGGTAATATCAACCCATGAAAGCTCGTCGCCCTCGTCAAGATTGATGGCAATAATACCTGTTTTTCTTATATGGTCATATTCGCTCAGGGCAGTTCTCTTGATGATACCGTTTCTTGTCATCATACATAGGTATGTTCTTTCCTCCTCCTGAGGCACCTTTACCATTGCACTTATCTGTTCGCCGTTTTCAAGGGGGAGAATATTTACAACATTCATACCCTTGCTTGTTCTTGATGACTCCGGAACCTCGTAGCCCTTCATCTTAAATACCTTGCCCTTATTTGTAAAGAGAAGGATAAAATCGTGAGTTGAACAGGCAAACATAGTTTTTGCCACATCCTCTTCACGTCGGCTCATTCCCGATATACCTCTGCCGCCCCTGTTCTGCGCCTTGTAGGTGTCAACGGTCTGACGCTTCATATAGCCCTTTTCTGTAAGAGTAAGGATACATTCTTCAACAGGGATAAGGTCCTCGTCGTCAACGTCACCGCTGAAGGCAGAAATTTCAGTTCTTCTTTCGTCACCGAATTTCTCCCCGATTGCTCTTGCCTCTGCCTTGATGATTTCGTTAATTCTTTCCTCGTGTGCAAGAATATCGAGAAAATCCTTAATCCTTTCGTGAAGCTCGTCTAACTCGTTCATTATCTTTTCAATTTCAAGACCGGCAAGCTGACCGAGACGGTAAGCAACAATAGCGTTAGCCTGTGGCTCATCAAAGCCAAACTTGTCCATAATTGCCTGCTTTGCTTCAGCCTGTCCGCCCTTGCAGGCACGGATTGTCGCAATGACCTCGTCAACAATATCAATCGCCTTTGCAAGACCTTCAAGAATATGTGCTCTTTCCTGTGCCTTGCTTAAGTCAAAGCGTGTTCTTCTTGTAACAATATCCTTTTGGAAAACGATATATTTTTCAAGAATTTCTTTAAGTGTAAGAATCTTCGGTACACCGTCGTCAAGTGCAAGCAAAATCGCACCGAAGGTAACCTGCATATCTGTCATCTTATAAAGATTGTTAAGGACTACCTGTGCGTTTGCATCTCTCTTAACAACAACCTCGATATGCATACCTCGTCTGTCGGAATAGTCCTGGACATCGGCTACGCCCTCTAAACGCTTGTCCTTAACAAGCTCCGCAATTTTCGTAATAAGTCTTGCTTTATTAACGCCATAGGGAATTTCGGTTATAACAATTTTGAAGCGGTCACCCTTTGTTTCCACAATTTCAGCCTTGGCTCTGACATAAATCTTGCCCTTACCCGTTGCATAAGCCTCTTTAAATCCACGTGTACCCATAATGATACCGCCGGTAGGAAAGTCAGGTCCCTTAATATGCTCTAACAAATCTTCAAGCCGGGCGTCGGGATTGTCAATAAGACAGCACATTCCCTCAATAACCTCGTTCATATTATGAGGAGGAATATTTGTTGCCATACCTACGGCAATACCTGAAGAGCCGTTTACCAAAAGGTTTGGAAATCTTGCAGGAAGAACTGTTGGCTCCTTGCCTGTATCGTCAAAGTTAGGAGCAAAATCAACGGTGTCCTTTTTAATATCCTCCACCATTTTCATTGAGATTTTGCTCATTCTTGACTCTGTATAACGGTATGCAGCAGGCGGGTCGCCGTCAATGGAGCCGAAGTTACCGTGACCGTCAACAAGAGGATGTCTCATTGAAAAGCTCTGTGCAAGTCTAACCATTGCGTCGTAAACAGAAGCGTCTCCGTGTGGATGATAATGACCTAAAACCTCACCGACGGTGGTGGCGCACTTACGGTAAGGGTTAGTAGGATAAAGGTTATTATCATACATTGCATAGAGAATTCTTCTGTGAACGGGCTTTAAGCCGTCACGTACATCAGGCAAAGCACGCTGAACAATAACGCTCATTGAATAATCAAGGAACGCTTTTCTGATTTCCGTGCTTATTTCTACATCTACAATTTTTTGATTGTCATAACGAATTTCATTTTTGTCCATTTATTAAATTCCTCCTGTCCCAAATGGGATTTCAGATATTTTTAATCAATGTATAATTAGGATTTTTTCTAATCGTATTTTCAACAGTCTGTAATATTTCCTGCGGTATTGCCCTTTTAGGTAATACATTCGCCTCACTGACTGTTATAAACTGAAAATAATCGTTGCTTTCAAGTATTGCACTCATAACCGAAAAGGGATAAATCTCAATTATTGCAGGGTCTCCGTCCTTTTCGGGCAATGTTTTCAGCTCAATGCTGTCGCTGTAAACGGTGATTTCCTTTTGATTAAGATAGCTTTTATCAAGGCTGATATATTTTTTAGCATTCTTTTTAGGTCTGATTTTATTTACGTAGTAATTTGTAAAAACCAAATCTAAAATTATTACTATCGGTACTATCAAAAAGATATATGATTTCTTTTCGATAGCGTGAAAGGTAAATAATGCACATAGCAATAGTGAAGAAAACGCCGACATAATCCAGCCTTTACTCTGCTTTAGCTTTAATTCCTCGAATTTTACGTAGTCCTCTTCCGTAAGAGAATAAATAAATTTTCCTATCATTTTTTGCCCTCCTCAACCTTAACATTATTTTTGAGAAGTGAAAGGATATTTGTTAATTCGTCAGAATTATACTTTTCCTTGCTGATAACGAAAATACCTTTTCTGAAGGTGGGCAGAATTATAATATATTTAGGCGTTTCCTTAACTGAAAAAACGCTTTGCCATGGGGTAAAGATTTTTTCATAGCTTGTGATGATTTCCATACCCTCGCCATAGATTTTCAGGGTGTTTTCTCCGTTTAAAACCTTTGAAAAATTGTATTCCTGAATAATGCTTTTCTTCTGCAAGGCTACTGTCGATATAGCAGAGGAGAAAAAAAGCAGTATCAAAATTATTGTCATAAATTCAACTTCAAGCATAAAGCTAAAAATCAAAAGCCCTATAATTACTAATATCGCAAAAGATATAATAAGTGCCTTGCTTTGCATCTTGCCTTTATTCAATTTGTGCTTCCAGCCGAGATAGTATTCCTCGCCTGTCATTTTAAAAGTAATAGAATTGTTCATAGTTTTTGTTTGATATTATATAGTGTTGTCCTCTCGGCACAGTACGCATAGTGTGCGTGCCGACGTAGCAGAGGGGGTTATCAGGGGGAATGGGCATCTTTGATGCTTCCCCCTGATTTGCTTTCTTTGTTTCGTTTCTTTCGCAACTCGAAAGAAATGAAAAACCCTGCGTTAGCAGAAATAATTATACATCCAAATTCTGTACAAACTTTGCTTACGCACTACTCGCTCCAACTGTGTTTTATTAACTACGGTCCTCCACTTGCTACGAAACAGTCCACCGGACTGTTTCTCCCAAAACCGGTCAAGACGGTTTTGGAGCTACGTGAAGAGCCACTAACTTGTTAGGCTACGAGGCTTATACATCCAAATTCTGTACAAACTTTGCGTTCTTTTCGATAAATTCTCTACGTGGCTCTACATTGTCGCCCATAAGTATAGAGAAATTCTCCGATGCTCTTTGTGCGTCCTCAACGGTTACACGAAGCATTGTTCTGTACTCAGGATCCATAGTTGTTTCCCAAAGCTGGTCGGGGTCCATTTCACCAAGACCTTTGTATCGCTGAATGTCGCAGTCGCCGCCGAATTCTTCAATCTTTGAGTCTCTTTCCTCATCGGAGAAGCAATATGCACTTTTCTTTCCCTTAGAAACCTTGAAAAGAGGTGGCTGTGCAAGATAAACATAGCCGTCCTCAATAATCTGAGGCATATAGCGGAAGAAGAAGGTCAAAAGCAGCGTTCTGATATGAGCACCGTCCACATCGGCATCCGCCATAATTATAATTTTATGATATCTTAATTTATCAATATTGAAATCGTCGCCGATACCTGTACCGAGAGCCATAACTACAGGTAACAGCTTTTCATTTGTATAAACCTTATCGACTCTTGCTTTTTCAACATTAAGCATTTTACCCCAAAGGGGAAGGATTGCCATATGCTCTCTGTCTCTGCCGTCCTTTGCAGAGCCGCCTGCAGAGTCACCCTCTACTATGTAAATTTCACATTTTGACGGGTCCTTGCTTGTACAGTCTGCAAGCTTACCGGGAAGTGAATTGCTTTCAAGAGGTGATTTTCTTCTTGCGTTTTCTCTTGCCTTTCTTGCGGCCTCTCTTGCACGGGAAGCATCAAGGGATTTATTTATAAGAGTTTTTGCAACAGTAGGATTTTCCTCAAAATATGTCATCAGCTTATCATAAAGCATTGATGAAACAAGTCCCGTAATATCTGTATTACCAAGCTTACCCTTTGTCTGTCCCTCAAACTGAGCCTCTGTAAGCTTTACGGAAATAACTGCCGTGATACCTTCTCTTACATCTTCACCTGTAAATTTCTTATCGCTGTCCTTGAGAATATTAAATTTTTTTCCGTAATCGTTGAATACTCTTGTAAGTGCAGTCTTAAAGCCTGTTTCGTGAGTACCGCCGTCAATAGTATTGATGTTGTTTGCAAAGGATAAAAGTGTTTCATTATATGAATCTGTATAGCAGAGAGCAACCTCGGCACTTCTGTCTCCCTTAGTTGTAGAAAGGTGGATAACCTCCTCCTGAATAGGATTAAGTCCTCTGCTTTTATTGATATATTCTACAAAGGATTTAATACCGCCCTCATAGCAGAATTCTTCACCGTAATCCTCCTCGCCTCTCTTATCTGTAAGAGTAATGGAAAGACCTGCATTAAGAAATGCCTGTTCTCTGAGACGTCTTGAAAGAATTTCATAGTCATAGGTGGTGGTTTCCTGGAAAATTTCCGGATCAGCCTTAAATCTGATAAGTGTTCCGTGACCCTCTGCGTCACCGATAATATGAAGGTCATTAACCGGATTGCCTCTTTCAAATCTCTGACTGTAGATATGACCGTTTTGAGTAACCTCAACCTCCAGCCACTCCGAAAGAGCGTTTACAACTGATGAACCAACACCGTGGAGACCTCCGGAAACCTTATATCCCGAGCCGCCGAATTTACCGCCTGCGTGGAGAACGGTAAGAACGACCGTAACGGCAGGAAGTCCTGTTTTTTCATTTATACCTGTAGGAATACCACGGCCGTTATCTCTTACCTGAATAATATTATCCTTTAAGATATCGCACTCAATGTGGGTACAAACTCCTGCAAGTGCCTCATCTATGGAGTTGTCCACAATTTCGTAAACAAGATGGTGAAGTCCTCTCGGACCTGTTGAGCCGATATACATACCCGGTCTTTTTCTTACAGCCTCAAGACCTTCAAGGACCTGAATATCCTTTGCGGAATATTCCTCGGTTACGACTGTATCCATATCCGCTTCTTCTAATTCTACATTATTTTTGATTTCTTCACTCATTTAAAAATCTCCTTATTTGCACCTTTTAAGCAACGTTGCCGTATTAAGAGGGCAAACATAAATTTTTTTATCCCTGCAAACTATAAAGCTTTTCGGCAGCTCATAATTTACATAAACTACTCTTTTTTCCTTTTCTGCCTTTGACAGAAAATCTCTTGTTGCTTTATTTACCGTTGATGTATCCATATCAAAGATGCCTGTTATCATTTCTGTATTTATAACAGTATCTCCGCCTAAATATAAATACATTAAATCAGACCTCCCTTTTCAATATGAAAGGTCTTTCCTTTTTTCAATCTCAAAATTGTATTTGCGTCACAGCAGGTAACAAAAACCTGCCAGTCCTTTATGTGATTTAAAATATAGTCCTGTCGTGATTCGTCAAGCTCGCTCATAACATCATCAAGAAGTGCAAGGGGCTTTTCCTCCGTCATTTTTTTTAAAAGGCTTGCCTCTGCTAATTTTAGTGCCAAAACACAGGAGCGCTGTTGCCCCTGAGAGCCGAAGCTCCTTGCACTTGTACCGTTTATGAGAATATCTATATCATCTCTATGAGGACCGATTGTTGTAATTCTGTTTATTAAATCATTGCCTCTGCTGTTATCAAGAGCGTATATCAGCTTTTTTTCAATGTCAGAAACTGTTAAATCATCAACATCAAAGGTGCATTTCATTTTTAAATCAATATCTTCTCTGCCTTTTGAAAGTCCGCTGAATATTTCTTTGGCATAGGGAAGCAAAGCGTCTATATATTTTTTTCTCTGATAAATGATTTTTGCTCCGCTTGACGCTAAATTTTTATCCCAAATATAAAGCATATCCTGCAAGGACGGATTTTGAACTGTGTCCTTTAGGAGCATATTTCTTTGAGAAAGAGAACGGTTATATTCCTTTAAAACATTTCTGTATCCCGATTTAAGCTGACACAAGGCAGAATCGATAAATCTTCTTCTTTCAGACGGTCCGTCCTTAACCATAGACAAATGAACAGGGGAGAAAATTACTGCCTTTAATTCATCACCTAAGGCAGACACGGATTTTTTAGCGATACCGTTTAGCTGAGCCTGACGTCTGCCCTTTATTAAAATTTCGGCATTCTGTGCTCTTTCATTATTTTCAAATTCTATTTTCAGCCTTGAATAATCACAGCCGAATTTTATCAGCTTTTTATCTCTTACACCTCGAAAGCTTTTACTGCCTGTAAAAAGATAAATTGCCTCAATAAGATTTGTTTTACCCTGAGCATTTTCTCCGTAAATTATATTTACGTCATCAAAATCAAGGTGCAGATTTTCTATGTTTCTGAAATTTTCTATATCTATTGAATTAATTTTCATTCTTTATTTTATAATCAACGGAAAAAATTGAAACAGTATCTCCGCCGTGCAACTTTTTACCTCTTGCGGTGCAAACTTCACCGTTTACCTTTGTAATACCGTTTTGAATAAAGCATTTAGCCTGACCGCCTGTTTCGGCAATTCCCTTGAATTTTAAAAATGAGTCAAGTCTGATAAAATCTGTTGTAATAGTAACTGTCTCTTTTTTTCTTTCAGCCGCTTTAACCTTAATTTTCATTCTTTAACCTCATAGGAAGAACTAAAAACAGAAAGCTGTCATCATTAACAGGCATAACCTTTGCAGGACTTACTGCACCGTTTAATTCAATTCTTACCTGGTCGGTATCTGCGGCATGGAGTGCGTCAAGAATGAACTTTGAATTAAAGCCGATTTCTACTCTGTCACCGCTGACATTTGCATGGGTATAGTCAACAACTCTACCAAGGCTTGATACCGTTGAAACTCTCATTTCATCGCCGTCAAAGAGACATCTGATAGGATTTTTCTTATCATTTTCAATAACAGGCAAGGTTCTTTCAATACAGTTAATTGCGTCATCTGTATTAATTAAAACGGTAGTAGCACATGTTTTCGGTACTGCCGCATTGTAATCAAGAAAATCGCCGTCAAGAAGTCTGCTGATAATACTGTAATTTTCAACATCAAATACTATATGTCTCTTTCCTACGCTGATTGAAATATCCTTGTCAGCCTCTGTACCTATAAGCTTGATAAGCTCTCTAATAGTTTTCTTTGGAACAATAAAGCTGATATCCTCGCCGTCATATTTAACTGTTTCAGTTCTGATAGCAAGCCTGTAGCCGTCAACGCCTATAAGTCTCAGCTGATTAAGAGTAAGCTCAAATTTAAGACCTGTATGAACAGGCTTTGAAGATTCGCTGTCTGCAACGGCAAATAATGTCTGATTAACCATTCCCTGTAAAATTGACTGGTTTAAAAACAGAGGATAACCGCCTGAAACTGAAGGCAATTCCGGATAATCTTCAGCGTCAATACCTGTAATATTGTACTGTGCGGCACCGCTGATAATTGAAACAGATGTGCCGTTAATTTCAAAGGTAACCTTTCCCTCCGGAAGCTTTCTGATAATGTCACTGATTACCTTTGCATTAATTACTATTGCTCCCGGCTCAACAACACTTGCCTCTAATGTTGTATTGATACCAAATTCAAAGTCGTAGCCTGTAAGACTTAATGTGTCGGAGCCACATTCAATGAGGATACCCTCAATGGTAGGAATAGTAACCTTTGTGCTGACAGCTCTCATAACATTTGAACAGGCTTCGCTTAATTCTTTCGTATTACAGGAAAATTTCATAATTCTATCCTCCGTCTATCATTTAAGATTAACTTTTATTAATATTATTATAGGCTGTGGAAATTGTTGAAAAACGTATTTTTTGTTTATTAATCAGCAATTTAACAGCAAAATTTTAAATAATAAAAATGTTGAAAAAATGTTGATATTGTGTAAAAATATTTTTTTCCGCAATGAGTGTTAAAAACTTTCTGTGGAAAATTAAAAAAGGTGATGAAAAAATTATCATAAACAGTTTTACAAATTAGTATTTGTAGGGGCAAATAATGTTGTTGATGCTTTGTAGGGGAGGGGTTCCATCCCCTCCCGCAAAATTAAATTTTCGGGCAGGCACAGAGACCTGCCCCTACGAATTTTTAATGCGTTATTATAGCAAACTTTCGTAGGGGCTTGCAGTGCAAGCCCGTTATAAGCGGGCGACCACTGGTCGCCCCTACGATGATTTCACGTCTGAACATCCCGACAAACCCAAATTTGCAAAAATATTTATTGTCGGGAAAAGGTGTTCATTATTAAACCGACTATCTTCTCGTCTGCGCGCAGGCTCAGCCTGCCAAATCCGAATTTACTGGTTATTTTTCACATTTGAAATAATATCGTTTACCTGTCTTGCAAGCTTGGAATTTCTTTCAATTTCCTCTTCAATCTGATTTATGTTATACATAACGGTTGAATGGTGCTTATTAAATTCAGCACCGATATCCTCGTAGCTCATTGAGGTAACCTTTCTTACAATATAGAAGGTTATTTTTCTTGCGTGAGAGATATTTGCCTTTTGTATTTTGCTGTAAATATCTTCAACGGAAACTCCTGTTGTTCTGCTTACCTCCTCAACAATTCTCTGAATTGTAACAGGAAGTGGTTGAGTATCCTCCATAACAACCTTAACAACATTTTGTGCTAAGGATACAGTAGGCGGATGACCGCTGATTTCACAAAGGGCATATAATTTTTTTGTAACACCCTCAAGCTGACGAATATTTGATTTTATCTTTTCTGCTACGTAATTAACAACAGGGTCGTCAATATCAAAGTTGAGAAGCTTTGCCTTTCGCTTGATGATAGCACATCTTGTTTCATATTCGGGAATTTGAATATCGGCAAGAAGTCCATCCTCAAATCGAGATTTAAGTCTGTCTGTAAGTGACTGAATATCCTTGGGAGGACGGTCGGAGGTAAGCACAACCTGCTTACCGTTAAAAACAAGTGTGTCAAAGGTGTGAAAAAATTCCTCCTCTGTGGCGTCCTTACCTGCGATAAACTGAATATCATCAATTAAAAGAACGTCAATATTGTTTCTGAATTTTGCATGAAATTCGTCAGTGGTTTTATTCTGTAATGCCTGAACAAACTCATTTGCAAATTGCTCCGCTCTGATGTAAAGAATATTCATATCGGGAAAATTCTTTTCAACCTCGTGACAGATAGCATTTAAAATATGAGTTTTACCCAGTCCGGAATTACCGTAAATGAAAAGGGGATTGTAGTTTCTGAAATCAGAGCCGTTTGAAAGGCTTGAACCGGGACTTGACGCAACTGCCTTTGCAGCGGCATAGGCAAAACGGTTGCTTGGTCCTACAATAAAGTTTTCAAAGGTGAACTGCTCATTTCTGTAATCCTCAAGATGCTGTTCATCCTGATATGAAAATTTAAAATTATTTTCTTCCTTTTCCTCTTCCTTGCAGATATAATTTACTTTAACCTTAAAGCCCATTACGTTTTCAAAAGCCTCTTCAATAAGACCGCCATACTGGGGAATAACAACGTCCATATACATCGGCTTCGGGAAACAAAGAGTAACGGTTGAAACCTCAAAGTTTGAAAATTCAATAATTTTTATCCATAGATTATAAGCGGTTTCGGTAACTCTTTCCTTGCAGTATGCCAAAACAGCTTCCCATATATCGTTAAAAGAATCCATTTAAACCTCCTTGCTTTATTTTCAAATCACAAAAAATCATACTTTTCCAATATTCTATATATAGATGTATTATATCATTAAATAAATATATAATCAATAGTTAATTTATAATATATATTATATTGATATAAATAAGAATAAAAATTTAATAATACTCTCTTTTACTTGTAAATTATGATGTTGTATTGTATAATTAAATAACCGATTAGAAGGGGGTGTAATGATGAGAATTTTTAAAAACAGGGGAGATATATTTTTTTCAAAAACAAATAAGGAAAAATCCGCTGAGCAGAGATTTCTTATTATTGCACTTATACTTATAGTCGTATTTTCTGTTATTTTTGTTTTCGTAACGGCAGTTAAAAACAATTTCAGCGCAAAGGAATTTTTTAAGCCCGACAATATAGAGGTAACGGAAAATGTAAATGATAATGAGGTTGAAATTTTACCTCAGGTAAGCGGAAAAAATAATTTCATTATACTTGTCAGCGATGAAAGCAATTTGCTTTTTGTAAGTCTTGTTCAAGCTGATATGGATAATATTTCCTACAAGGCGTCCTGTTTCAGAGCCGATACAATTGTTGAGGATGAAAAGCTCAGCACGATTTTTGCAAAATCGGGTGCAGAAAATGTTAAAAAGGCAGTTGAGACTCTCCTTGATACGACTATTGATTATTACATTTCAATGGAAAGCGATAAATTCGCCGAGGTCTATGATAAATTCGGAGAAATTAATTATCCTGTTATAAGCAGTATCAGATATAAGAATAATGATATTGCAGTGCCTTTTTCCGTAAGGGTTAAGGAAGGGGAGCAAAGCCTTAAGGGTACGCAGGTAATAGGGCTTATAAGATACTATCTTGACGTTGAGAAAAAGCCCTCTCTTGCAAATGATATAATGCTTTGCATTCTTACCCAACAGATTAACGAAAAAAACTATGAAAATAAAGACGAGCTTTTTGAAAAATTTATTGCGTCGGCAAAAACAAATATAACCGTTAAAAATTATTCAATGGCAGAGGATAGCTTAATGGTTCTGTCAAATGAAAATACGGGAGTAAATGTTTATAACGCCCCCGCTGAATATAAAAATAACAAAATAACCAAGGACAGTCTTAAAGAGGTCAGAGGCTATTTTGTTAAATAAAGGGAATTGATTATGGATAAAGAAAGAATTATGAATGCAGTAAGAGAAATTCTTATTGCCGTTGGAGAGGACCCCGACAGAGAAGGACTTGTTGAAACTCCCAAAAGAGTTGCAAATATGTATGAGGAAATTTTTGCAGGTCTTAACGAGGACCCAAAGCAGCATCTTAAATTTTTTGACGAAAAGTCAAATGATGAAATGGTAATTGTAAGGGATATTCCGTTTTCGTCTATGTGTGAGCATCACCTTTTACCCTTTGTGGGCAAGGCACATATTGCATATATTCCAAGTGATAATAAGATTATCGGTCTTTCAAAGCTTGCAAGAATTGTTGATAATTTTGCAAAAAAGCCTCAGGTGCAGGAAAGACTTACCCATGATATTGCGGATTTTCTTAATGATAATCTCAGTCCAAAGGGCGTTGCCGTTATCATTGAGGCAGAACATATGTGTATGACAATGAGGGGTGCAAAAGCAGCAGGCTCAAAAACTCAAACCTCAGCACTTCGTGGCATTATGAGAACAGACGCCAGAAGCAGAGCAGAGGTTCTGGCATTGCTTGATAAATAAAAGAGTGATTGCAACAAACTTTTGTAGGGGCGACCATTGGTCGCCCGCTTAAAACGGGCTTGCAATGCAAGCCCCTACGATAGTTTGCTACAATAACGCATTAAAAATTTGTAGGGGCAGGTCTCTGTGCCTGCCCGAAAATTTAATTTTGCGGGAGGGGATGGAACCCCTCCCCTACAAAGCATCAACAACATTATTCATCCCGACAAACCCTAATTTGTAAAGGCAATAAAAATGATTTGGAATTGCAGAAATAAAAAAATTGAATACGGTGACAAAATTCTGATAATGGGAATTGTGAATGTCACTCCCGATTCCTTTTCCGACGGCGGAGACCATTTTTCCCCTGATGACGCTGTTGAATGTGCATTACAGCTTGAAAGGGACGGTGCCGATATTATTGATATAGGCGGTCAGTCCACAAGACCGGGGCATATTTCTGTAACGGATAAGGAGGAATGGGAGCGTTTAGAGCCTGTTTTAAAGGCTTTAAAGGGTGAATTAACCGTTCCTGTGTCTGTTGACACATATTATCCCTATGTGGCTCAGAAAGCCGTTTTAGAGGGCACAGACATAATAAATGACGTCAGCGGTGTTATTAATGAAGAAATGGCACAGATTGTCAGAGAAAGCAAATGCGGTTGGATAATTATGCACAACGGGGCAGGCTCCTGCAAGGAGGTTAAGGCTTTTTTTGAGGAGTCCGTGAAAAAGTGCAATGAACTTGGTATCGACGGCTCACAGCTTTGTCTTGATATGGGTATAGGCTTTGGCAAGGATTATGACGAAAATATGGCACTTCTTGCTAATGTTAAGGACTATAAAGCAGACGGTTATCCGCTTTTGCTTGGTACCTCAAGAAAAAGGGTAATCGGTCAGGGCAGTAATCAGGAAAATCCAAAGGAACGTACCTACGGCAATATTTCAGCCGATACGGTGGCGATTTTAGGCGGAGCAGATATAATCCGTATCCACGACGTTAAAAATGAAAAGCAGGGCATTCTAATGGCTCAGAATTTGAAGAAATATATTATTTCAGGTAATAATAATGGATAAAATTTTAATCAGAGATTTAAAGCTTTTTGCTTATCACGGAGTAAATCCCGAGGAAAAAAGAGACGGTCAGAATTTTTATTTTGACATTGATTTAAGCGTTAATATGACAAAGGCTTGCTATTCCGACGATGTAAACGATACCGTAAGCTATGCAAAGGTCATTAAAACTGTCACAAGAGTGTTTACCGCAGAGAAGTATGATTTGCTTGAAAAAGCGGCTCAGATAACCGCAGACGCAATATTAGAGGAATATCCCGACGTTTTTACAGTGGATATTATACTAAAAAAGCCGGAGGCTCCCGTTAAAGCCGATTTCGACTGGGTAGGAGTTTCAATTTCAAGAGGAAGATAAAGAATATGGAATACATAATCAGTGTCGGTACAAATATGGGCGACAGAAGGGAAAATATAGAAAGGGCGATTGATTCTATCAATCTTCTGCCCTATACAGACGTTATCAGACAGTCATCGGTTTATGAAACTGAGCCGGTAGGCTACGCAAGACAGCAGAATTTTTATAATATTGTTTTGCTTGTTGAATCTGTTTTTGAGCCTAATGAAATGCTGGGTGCCTGTCTTGGAATTGAATCAGGCTTCGGCAGATTAAGAACAGTTAAAAACGGTCCGAGAATTATCGACCTTGACATAATTTTTGCAGAGGACTGCGAAATTGAAACAAGAAATTTAATCGTTCCCCACCCGAGATATAATGAAAGAAGATTTGTCCTTGAGCCGCTTTTGGAGCTTTATCCCGACGGAATTTTTTATGGAATAGATTTTAAATCATACATAGATAAGATTGACGGACAGGATATTAAAAGGCTTGATTTTTAAATAAATTCGGGTTTATCGAACCGAATTGAGCCTCCCCTGTGTAAGGGGAGGTGGGTTGCCGTAAGGCAACTCGGAGGGGTTGTAACAATCCCTCAGTCTGCTAACGCAGACAGCTCCCTTTACACAAGGGAGCCATAAATTTGCTACAAGAACATCCCTACAAACCCTAATTTACTGAGGAAAAATTATGTTCTATGTTGACGGAATGAAAATTCGTGACGAGTACGGTCGAGAGAGAATTTTCAGAGGAATTAACATCTGCTTAAAATTTGAAAAAATGGGCATAACCGAATTTCACAAGGCAGAAAAGGAATTAAAAAAAGGCTTAAAAAATGCCCTTGAATACGGTGCTAATATTGTCAGGCTGGGCTTTAACTGGGCAATGCTTGAGCCTGAGGAAAGCATCTATGACGAAAAGACCTTTGAGATGCTCAAGGAATTTGTAAAAGAACTTGATAAGCATAGTATTTACGTTCTCCTTGATATGCACCAAGACCTTTTTTACAAAAACGTAAGCTTCGGCGACGGCGCTCCCAAATGGCTGACTGAGGATTATAAAAAGCTGAAGCCTGTTGCAATATGGGCTGAGGGATATTTCTATATGCGTGATGTTCAGCGTGCCTTTAACGATTTTTGGCAGAACAAAAACGGTATGCAGGACAGGCTTGTTAAGCTGTGGCAGAAAGTTACTGATGAATTTTCCGAATATGACAATGTAATCGCCTACGATTATTTTAACGAACCGCAGATTAATGATAATTCAAATAAGGCATTCTGCTCGCTGATTGACAACGCTCTGTTGCAGGGATTAGGTGTTAAATTCAACGCTGAAAAATATTTTAAAAACGGACAGGAAAGACGTGGATTTGTCAGAATGGCACTTGCCATTGTAAGAAAGGTCAGAAGTCCTAAAAGGCTTAAAGACTTTCTCAACACAATGGACAGCTACGACCTTTTCGGCAAGGCGGTTTCGGATATTGAAAAATATGTTACACCCTTTTCTGAAAAGTATTATCAGCCGTTTTTTGATAATATTTCATCAAAGTGTGATGACGGCAGACATCTTCATTTCTTCGAGCATTGCTATTATTCAAATTTAGGCGTGCCCTTTGAGATAAGGACAAAGGAAAATTATATCTATTCTCCCCACGCATATGATATTTTTATTGATTCGCCGCTTTACAATAACTATTCAAGCAATGAAAGAATAAAATTCATTTTTGACGGTATACGTAAAAATCAGATAAAGATGAATGTTCCCGTTGTTATGGGCGAATGGGGAGGCGGTGCCGTAGGTAACGAATGGGTAAGCCATATCGACTATATCTACTCTCTTATTGAGGAAAATCACTGGTCAAGCATTTACTGGGGCTTTAGGGAAAATCATAAATTTTTAAAGACGATTATCCGCCCTTATCCCGTAGCAGTTTGCGGAGATATTGAAAAAATTAAAAGCGACAGCGAAAAAAGGACCTTTGAGCTTACATATACCTGCAATGATACATCTCATAATACAGAAATTTTCATTCCCGAAAAGGGCATTGTTTCCTTTGACAACAAAATAGGCTTAAATAAAATTTCATTTGAATATTAAAAAAGAAAGGCACTCAATACGAGTGTCTTTCTCTTTGCTTTACATAAATGACGCTACGGTGTCAACAAATTCAACAACCTTATCGGCAGTTTTTTTAACAGCCTTTTTAGCGTTCATACTGTTTGATTTTGTAGAACTGACAAGTGCTGCCGCAGAGCATACAGCCATTGTTGCGCCCATAATTTTCATAACATTTGCCGTTGTTTTCTTTCTCATAAATAATACCTCCTGCACCTATCGTGCAGTAATATTATCTGCAAAAGAGAGAACAATAAAATGATGAAAATTTGTTATTTGAATATATTATTTCCAAAAAAATTAATTTAATCAAAAAATTATTTCAGCTTTACTGATTTTACGCTTGACCAGGAGCCATAGTATTTTTTGCCGTTAATGGTTTTATATGAACGTATGCGGACATAATATTTTTTATTTGATTTCAGCTTTGAAATAGTTTTTGACGTTGATTTTTTGCTGACAGTTACAGTCTTTGTTTTGCTTTTATAAAACTTTTTTGATGTGGAATACTGAAGCTGATAACCGCTGACGGTTGTATCCTTTTTCCATGAAATTTTTAACTGCTTTTTCTTTGGCGATTTAACAGAGCTTAATGTAGCCTTTTTTGGAATAATTAAAAAGGTTGATTTCATTGAGCCCGAGTAATTAACATTGTTAAAGGTAACTGTAACTGTTGCCGTGCCGGGATTAGTGTTGCTTTTATATGTCACCTTGTATTCTGACGGGGGAATAACGTTTCCCAGCCTGTCTGTAACGGTGACGGTGGTTGTCTTTTTCTTTCCGTTATAGGTGAATTTTTTAGTTTTTAAGCTGATTTTTGCAGGGGTATAATATGTTGCGGTTGTTACGTATTCACTGCAATATGCACAGAAAACATAGTTTTCTCCGTCTGCATTATTACTGCTGTCGTTTGCATCATATATGGCAGGATAATGCTCTGTCTGATTAAATAAATGATTATGCACTCTGACGGTTACGTCTGTGGAATAAGCAGTGCCGTCTGTTTCAAGGACAAAATAATATGTCTCTCCTGCATCAAGCTCTGCCGCAGTTATGAAATCTCCGCTTCCCGCCGTGCAGGCACTCATCATCAAAACCTCACCGGTGGCGTCATAAATACTTCCAAGCATCATACCGCCTACAACAGGTGAGCTGCACACAAATTCATAGTAGCCGTTATAGGTCGGCTCGAATTTCAGCCAGTATTCTCTTGTAACCGAGTCGACATATGCTCCCACAGTCTGATTTAAGGAAATATCCGAGGCTGTTTTTTTCGTGTTCGCCATTGCCGAAAAGGGCACGGCAGAAGCACAGCCGATAAGTATAATTACACTTAATAAAACAGAAAATAGCTTTTTTATTTTAATTGCCTTTCAACATTATATTTGTTTATGAACAATGTCATATTCGTTTCCGAAGGGACGGAAATAACGGCAGGTTTTGTTTCTGTCCTGCATCAGCTTTACGTATTCGTCCTCGTCAAGCACAAGGGAGCAAAAGCTTTCCTCTGCCTCCTCGTCGTATTCATTGTACCAGCAGTTTTCGCAAAGACTGTCCATATTATTCCTCTCGATTTTACGCTTTTGTATATTCTAAAATTACAAATTCAACAGTCAGATTTAATTGCTCAATTTTATCAAGCCTTGCTTTATCCTTTTTACTTGTCCTGTAAAAGTAAGGCGTCATTGAAAAAAGGAGCTTTAAATCCTCGTTGTTGATTGATACCTTATCTGTAATTTTTGTTTTTGAAATAAGATTAAGCATTTTCGCTTCAGGTGGTTTTTCGTCGTTTTTATATGGGTGCTCATACACCGCCTCTTTAAGCTCAATGAGGTGATTTTCGCCGGGAATTACCGAGTAAAGTCTGCCGTCGGGCTTTAAAATCCTTGAAAATTCCTTTTCGTTAAAGGGTGCGAAAAGGTGAATTGCCGTGTCAATACTGCAGTCCTCAATTGGAATTGCAGACAAATTTGCCACGAAATAATTATAGTTTTCGGTTTTATGTCCCTTTGACGCAAGACGCACCATTTCCTTGCTGATATCAAAGCCGTAAAATTCGCCCTCATAATCATCATAGTAGCCCTCACCGCAGCAAATGTCAAGAACTGTGCCCTTAAGCCTTGATGATATGTTGTCCTTAAGGCATTTGTAATATCCCTTTGCAAGCAGACTGTGTCTTGCCCTTGCAGACTCCTTGCTGTCACCCTTTTTGTCACCGCTTTTTGAGCCGGTCAGCAAATTGACATAGCCCTCCTTTGATATATCAAAGGAGTGGTTGTTACAGCATTTCAAAGCATTATTATCCTTATTCAGTTTTTCCTTACAAATAGGGCAGATGAGCAGCATAGTATCTCCATATATAAATTAGGTTTTGTCGGGATGTATTTGTAGCAAATTTATGGCTCCCTTGTGTAAAGGGAGCTGTCTGCGTTAGCAGACTGAGGGATTGTTACAACCCCTCCGAGTTGCCTTACGGCAACCCACCTCCCCTTACACAGGGGAGGCTCAATTCAGTTCGACGAATACTAATTTATTATTTAACAATAATGGAGGATAAAGCTATCCTCCATAAGTGATGTTTCTAAATTTTATACACCTGAATAAGCGTTAAAGCCGCCGTCAACAGGAATGTTTACTCCTGTTATAAAGCCTGAGTATTCCTCGTCGCAAAGGAACAAAAGTGTTCCCGAAAGCTCCTCTGCCTCGCCGAAGCGGTTCATAGGAGTAGCGGCAAGAATTTTTCCTGTTCTCTCTGTAGGAGAGCCATCCTCGTTCCAAAGGAGAGTTTTGTTCTGCTTTGTGGAGAAAAAGCCCGGTGCGATTGCGTTTACACGGATTCCCAGGGGCGCAAAGTGAACTGCCATCCACTCTGTAAAGTTCTTAACAGCGGCTTTAGCGGCGCTGTATGCAGGAATACGTGTAAGGGGACGAAAAGCATTCATAGAGGTAACCATAATGATTGTGCCCTTTTGCTTTTCAGCCATATCCTTTGCAAATACCTGAGTTGGAATAAGTGTTCCAAGGAAATTAAGATTAAATACAAAGCTGATTCCGTTGGGATCAAGGTCAAAGAACGTCTTGATGTTTTCGTCCTTTTGAACAAGGTCGATTTTTTCAAGAGTATCCTTTGTTGTAGTACCCTTTGGATTGTTACCGCCTGCACCGTTAAGAAGAATATCACAGGTGCCAAGCTTTTCGTTGATAATTTCTCTTGCTTTTTCCATTGATTCAAGCTCAAGAACATTACAGCCTACAGCAATAGCCTGTCCGCCCTCAGCGTTGATTTCGTCAGCGCATGCCTGAGCCGCACCTTCGTTAAGGTCAAGAACCGCAACCTTACAGCCCTGCTGAGCCAATGTTTTTGCAAATGCGGCACAAAGCACTCCGCCGCCGCCTGTAACAACTGCAACCTTACCTTTTAAATTATCGTGTTTAAACATCGTTATTTACTTTCCTTTCTGCTTTTTTCAACAGCCTCCCATAAGCCGTTGAGATAGCTTACACCTAATGCTCTGTCAAAAAGTCCGTAGCCCGGACGTGCAACCTCGCCCCAAATCATTCTGCCGTGGTCAGGGCGGATGTATCCGTCAAAGCCAACCTCCTGAAGCGCCTTGACGATTTCGTACATATCAAGAGAGCCTGCGTTGCTTTCGTGGGCGGTTTCGTTAAACCACTGATTGTTAATTGCAACATTTCTAAGGTGAGCAAAATAAATTCTGTCCCCTGCGGCTTTGATGATATCAACCATATCGTTTTTAGGGCTTGCACCTAAAGAGCCTGTGCAAAGAGTAATGCCGTTGTATTTGCTGGGTACCATATTAAGGAGCTTAACTATAGCATCCTTGCCTGTAATAATTCTCGGCAGACCGAAAATACCCCAGGGCGGATCGTCAGGGTGAATTGCCATTTTAACGTCACATTCCTCGCAGACAGGCATAATTGCCTCAAGGAAATATTTAAGGTTTGTCCAAAGATCGTCGGCAGTAACGCCCTTGTATTTTTCAAACAGCTCCTTGATTTCGCCCATTCTCTCTGTTTCCCAGCCGGGCATAGCATAGCCGTTTGAGTTATCGTCAATCTCTCTGAACATATCCTCGGGAGATTTGCCCTCTACCTGCTTACCGTCGTAGCAAAGACAGGTTGAACCGTCGGGAAGGGGCATATATAAATCAGTTCTTGTCCAGTCAAAAACAGGCATAAAGTTGTAGCATATAACCTTAACGCCTACCTTTGCAAGATTGCGAATAGATGTTTTGTAATTTTCAATAAGCTTATCACGGCTCGGAAGTCCCAGCTTAATGTCCTCATGAACATTTACGCTTTCGATACATTCCATTGTAAGACCTGCGGCTGTGATTTCATCATACATTTTCTGCACATCTTCCATTTCCCAAGCCTCGCCTGCAGGAAGATAATGGAGTGCAGGAACGACTCCCACAACGCCCGGTATCTGCTTGATTTGCTCAAGGGAGACGGTGTCCTTATCCTTGCCAAACCAGCGGAAAGTCATTTGCATAAAGTCTACCTCCTATATAAAATTTCTTATCACAATAATTTTATCACATTATATTATTCCTTGCAATAATTAAAAAATAAATAGTATAAAAATTATTTAATACAAATTAGGGTTTGTATAGTACATCTGCAAAAGCAGATATATTATGTTTCCGCTAACGCGGGGTTTTTCATTTCTTTCGGATTGCGAAAGAAACGAAACAAAGAAAGCAAATCAAGGGGAAGCATCAAAGATGCCCATTCCCCTTGATAATCCCCTCTGCTACGTCGGCACGCGCACAATGCGCACTGTGCCGAGGAAACAAACTTTCGTAGGGGCTGCCTTGGAGCGGCCGCCAGACCCTTTTGTCTGCTTCGCAGACATTTCCCCTAACAGGGGAATCCCATTGCACGCCCGAATATATGCGGGCGACCACTGGTCGCCCCTACGGTGATTTCTTACAACAACATCCCTACAAATACTAATTTATTTATTCTTTTTCTCTGACGACATAAGCGCAGGTGACGGTGCATTTGTCATCCTCGATTTTGAAATTCGGTGATTTGTTGATTATTTCAAAGCCGTCAAGCTCTTTTTTCTCAAGATATGACAGCTTTTTTTCCGCCAGCTCCTTTAACTGACCGTCGGTTAAATCGTATGGCGTTGATGTCAAATAGGATTCAGTCTGCGTAATTGTACCTATGGGTAGCTTCTTGCCCTTAACCGTCAGCATTTTTGTTTCGGTTTCCGTCATATCT
This sequence comes from Eubacterium sp., assembly GCA_051894075.1. Classification (GTDB taxonomy): domain Bacteria; phylum Bacillota; class Clostridia; order Oscillospirales; family Acutalibacteraceae; genus Eubacterium_R. The sequence goes on along the minus strand of JBJFHZ010000082.1, from coordinate 4,138 downwards.
CCTGCTTGAATTTTTAGGTATAAAGGAATATCTGCAAAAAAGAAAATCAGCCTTTTGTATTCCTTTTTGTCCTTGATGTTTATTTTACTCTGCTGTCTGTAGGCAACCGTCTGAAGCTCCTTTCTGAAAACCTTTTCGCCCTTTAGCCTGCTTTCGTTTGCATCCTCGGGCTTTTCGGTGGTTTCGTTTATTTCAATTTTTGCGGTGGTGCCGATTTTGTTAATGTGCACCCAGGCGATATCCTCAAATTCGCTCATCATATCCCATTCAAGCTGACTGCGGTCAACACCGCCCCACATTGCACCTGTTTTCAGCCGTCCGCTTTGGGCGTATGACATAATTGTTGCATCGCTTATCCTTTCATTTCCGATAATTTCAATGTTCCAAATAAAGCCCTCGAGAAAGCTGAGCAGAAAAATAAAAACTACTGCTCCGATAAAAAATCCGCTTCTGTTTCTCAAGGGCTTAAGGAGAAAGGGAAGTCCCCGTTTTCTTATAATTTTAACCGTTCCGCCGTGGCGCAGGGCAATACGGTGGAGAGATTTGTATACGGGAATACTGCACCGAGCCGTAAAACCGCCGTCGCATAAGGCAATGTTTTTTATATTCTTATTTTTCTTAAAGCACTCATTTATAAAATTCTCATAAAAACCGCCGGAAAACCGAAATTCAACAAAGCCGAACAGAAGGCTGAAAAAATAGGTCAGGAGGAAAACTCCATTGACATAATATTTCCCTCAACAATAGCACCCTCTCGGGTAAAGGAGTTAATTCTCAAATCGTCGCCCCAAAAGGTGATGATTTGAGTGCCCAGACTGACCTGAATTTTTGTTGAGGAATATTCAATAATTCCCTCAAGTCCGTCAACAAGGCATTCGCTCCCTGCCATTTCAATTCTCGGCTTGCCGAAATAATAATCAAACGGTTCTTTCTTGGCTTTAGCATTTTTCTTTTCTTTTATTTTAAATTTTTTCATTTTATCACCGATAATATATATGCTGAAAATCATCGGCGCTTGCAAAAGATACAAATAAATATTAGGGTTTGTCGGGGTGTTACTGCAACAAGCTTTCGTAGGGGCTGCCTTGGAGCGGCCGCCAGACCCTTTTGTCTGCTTCGCAGACATTTCCCCTAACAGGGGAATCCCATTGCAAGCCCGATTATATGCGGGCGACCAATGGTCGCCCCTACGGTTGATTTGTAATAACTGCGTTGTTTGTTTTTGTAGGGGAGGGGTTCCATCCCCTCCCGCAAAATTAATATTTCGGGCAGGCACAGAGACCTGCCCCTACGATAGTTTACTGCATTTAGACAAGTTAAATCAGTGACGTTAAAGGTTAATTGATATATGAAAAATATTCAAATTCTTCTTCGGGGATATCAGAATATTTCAAATCCTTTAAGAAGTAATAATCTGAAAAAACGATATTTCCGTCCTTGTCATAGCTTACATCATCAGGATAATAGTACAAATGACCGTTGTTATCGAAATATACTGCATCGCCGGAATCGTCGGGCATATAAATGCACAGCTCGTTGGTAAGGTACTCATAAATACATAGATATCCCTCATCATCAATATAGCAGGAATATTCTCCGAGAACACCGTCTGTAAATTCCTCTCCTGTTTCTACACACTTAAATCCTGTTCGGCAGTTTGATTCGTCAAGCATGGCAATATAGCTTTTTCCGTCACGGTCATACCACCTATAGACGTCGATATATTCATCAAAGGTATATGAATTACCCATTTTATCGTAGATGATTTTATTTCCGTTTTCATCCTCGTATGTAACATCATTATAATTAAAAGAATTTTGTTCCTCATATTCATAATCGTTATACGCAGGAATGACAAAAAAGCAGGTGTATAAAATACAGCCGATAATTATGGCTGAAAATATCACTGCCGAAGCAACAGACATCCTTTTATTTGACTTATCCTTGTTTTTAGGAACAAAGCATGCAAAGGTCACGGCACTGATGAAGCCGATACAGGCAGTCAAAATTGTCCAAAGCCTTTTAGAATCGGTTTCACGGTAATCACATTCCCTATATACCCAAACGGTGTTGAAAACACGAAGACCAATGGCAAAGAGGATAAGTCCTGCAACAGCTAAATAAATCATTCTTAAACCTCCTCATCATATGATTTAACAAGTACACCGTTTTCGTAATCACAATTGAAATAATATGTAATATCATTTTTCTTGTCGAAGGATATTGTTATAGATACTGTGGTGTTATTGCCGTCAACCGATTCCCAATAATCGTCAATGCTTGACCTATCAACAATTTCAAAAAGCTCGTTTATATCAGAGCCTTTCTTAAGAGCCTTGAGTTTATCAATCTGTTCTTTGTCAAGCTCGGGTGTGCTATGTGTAAAATAGCGTTTTGTTTCATAAATACCGTCGCTGTCATCATCTCTGATTTGTACGAAATATGCCTCGTTTTCATAAACCGTCAGCATACCGTATTCCATTTCGGAAATATCGTATTCATCAAGGCCTTTTTCTTCTGCAAGAGCCTTTACCTCTTCGGTAGTCTGCGGAATTATCAAGGCATCATATTCCTCCATAGCTTCACTGTAATTTCCGCCAAATCTATTCTCATAGCCTTGATTTTCACGTGATGTAAAGACGAAATCATAGGTAAGCTCTGCACAGGTTCCCACCAGTGCAACAACAGAAATGATAATTAAAAATGATGCGAATTTATTAACCCTATCTTCAAATCCCTGACTTTGCCTGTCTCTTGTTATTTCCCTTGCATAAACAATAGAAATAATACCCATAACAACGCATAAAAGGGAAATTAAAACGCAAATAATTACCAAGGCATAAAATAAAGCCGTTGGTGAACCCATAGGGAACAAATCATCTATATGCCAAAAAACCTCACCGGCATCAAAGAATCGTTCAGACGTTATAATGGCAGCAGGAAAATCAGTTACAATGCTGACTAATTGATATCCGAAGGGTATTAACGCATAGCCTGATAAAACAGGCGTAGCAAGGCTTATTACTCCAAACATAGTTAAAAGTAAAGAACTTTTTGATTTTTTTGCAGTATAAAAAGCGACAGCCCCTGCTAAAAAAACCAGAACGGATACAACACTGCTGAATTTACTTACCTCCTCAAAATCAACCATATTAATTATGCCAAAGTAAACTGCCTTAATATCGGCAAAAATCAAGCCTAAAATATATAATACGGTAAATATTATTGATAAAGCAATCCAAAGAGTATTGTTGTGGAGCTTTTCCATACTGATAGCCAAATCACCGGGATTACCCATTTTTTCCACAGCCTTTTCCGTTGCGTAATCCTTTTCATATCCTGCCTGAATATAGTATTCGATTCTGTCGTCAATATGAGCCTCAAGCTCTTTTTTTATTTCTCGTTTTGCGGTTTTACTCTTAACAAGAGAAATTACCTCTGAAATATAATCTTCTTTACTAAACATAATTCACCTTATGCGAAATTCAGCACCTTATTAACATTTGTTGAAAAGTCTTTCCATTCGTTCTTTTTGTCAGCAAGCAGCTTTTTGCCTTTTTCTGTAATGTGATAGTATTTTCTGTTTCTTCCGTCAAACTCCTGCCAATATGATGTCAGGCACTTTTCCTTTTCCAATGCGTGAAGAATAGGGTAAAGCGTACCCTCGCTCATTTCAAAAGCATTTTCGCTTCTGATTTCTAATTCTCGGATAATTTTGTAGCCGTACATATCCTCTTTTTCCAAAATGGACAAAACTAAAATAGATGTACTGCCCTTTAATAATTCTTTGCTGTATCTCATAAATCTACCTCCAAAGCAATACATTGCTTTATTATGTATATACATTGTATCACAAGGCATACAGGCTTGTCAATAGCTTATAGCGATGTTGATGTAACAATCTTTTGTAGGAGTAGGTCTCTGTGCCTGCACGAAAATTTAATTTTGCGGGAGGGGATGGAACCCCTCCCCTACAAACATAAACAACGCTGTTTTTACGGATCAACCGTAGGGGCGACCAGTGGTCGCCCGCTTATATTCGGGCGTGCAATGGGATTCCCCTGTTAGGGGAAATGTCTGCGAAGCAGACAAAAGGGTCTGGCGGCCGCTCCAAGGCAGCCCCTACGAAAGTTTGATG
>JBJFHZ010000081.1:0-1818 GCA_051894075.1 Eubacterium sp. | reverse complement strand
AAATCACAGATTATTTTTTCGTTTGCCGAATATCTGTTTTCGCCCAGGCGTTGAATTTCTGCCTGTATTTGCAGTTTTTCACTGTGGAGCCGTTCAACATTTTCGTTGATATATGCCATTACCGTTTCGCTTGCACCTGCAACATTTTTAACCGTTTCGCCTATTTCATTGTCTATTGCAATTTGCCTTGCCTTCAGCTCCTCAATTTTAGGATTGTTAGCAGTGGCACCTGCAACCTCAATCACCTTGAAATCGGCAAGCTTTTCTTTGACCTTCTGCAATATAAAATCTTCAAACTCATCTGCGTGAATTACACCGCATCCACAGCAGAGATTGTCATTCATCTTGTGGGAGCAGAGAAAGTAGTTATAGCTTTTCTTGAGATAATTCTTTCTCACAAGAGCGTAACCGCAGTTTCCGCACTTAACAAGTCCTGCAAGCCAAGTGTTTTTCGCTTTTGGATTGCGCTTTATCTGCTGTTGGTCAAGTGCTCTTTCTCTGCATCTTATGAACAGGTCGGAGTCGATAAATCCCTCGTGGGGAGCGATTACCAAAATCCCGTTTGACAGGTCTGTCTGCTTTCTCGTTTTCTTATCGCCTGTGTAAAGATAGCAACCGTTTGTGCCGATGAAATCCTCCGGCGGATTGATTATCTTAACGCCCTTTGATTTGAAGAAATTATACACATTTATATCAGCCCTTACATAGACAGGATTTTTGATAAAGTCCTGAACCCTTGCTCTTGTTACGGTTCTGTTTCGCCTGCTTTCCGGTGGCATATCACGAACCGCCTTGGCAATGTCCTCGTTGGAGTAATTCACATCTGCGTACATTTCAAAAATCCTTTTGACCAGCTCAGCCTCCTCAGGCACCTGCTCGTACATAGAGGTTTTTATTCCGTCAATGGTTAAATCAACCTTTTTGAATCCAACGGGAACGGGACCTCCCATATAAAAGCCCTTTTGACTGCGTGAAATGTAGTTGTCCTTAACTCTCTGTTGAGTGGTTTCTCGCTCTAATTGAGCAAAGGTTATGCAGATGTTCAGCATCGCTCTGCCCATAGGAGTGCTTGTGTCAAATTTTTCCGTAGCCGATGAGAACTCAACACCCAGCTTTGTGAAGATGTCCATCATATTTGAGAAGTCAAGAATACTTCTGCTGATTCTATCGAGCTTGTAAACGATAACCTTTGTTATTCCTTTTCGCCCTGTCTTGATGTCCTGCATCATTCTTTGGAATTCGGGACGGTTTGTATTTTTACCGCTAAAGCCTTTGTCCTTATATACTAAAAATGCCTCACCTCTTGCCTCGTAGGTACACATTTCAATCTGTGATTCGATTGAAATGCTGTCCTCTTTTTCTACCGATTGTCGAGCATAAATTGCAATCATAAGAATTCTTCCTTTCCTATGACCGATAACTCAACATCAATATATACGAAGCACTTTGGAAAGTCCAGCCTAATTTTCATTCCTACCAAACGCCTTTGCAAGAATATTTTTAACAGTCATTTGGTTTAGTTCAATCTCATCTTTAGTGAGGCTCGGGGAGTATTCGCATACTTTGGTTTTGCCTTTACCGAAATCAATCTCATAGCTTGCGATTAATTTTTCGTTGATAATAGGTCTATCCATAAAGCACACTCCCCTCATACAAATTTATATTGTAAGGACAAGGCGTGTTATTCAGTTTTTTGTTGTAGCGAGGCATAGGCCTCACCTGATTTTATATGTTTTCTATACGCACCCCTCTCTGTTTATAAGCTATTGTCAAGGTCGATGGATAACACATATTCATGACCTTTAAAATTTAAGCGAG
>JBJFHZ010000080.1:0-43015 GCA_051894075.1 Eubacterium sp. | reverse complement strand
TCAGTGCATTTTAATATGCAAAAAAACGCACTGAGAGGTTGGTGTTAACCTTAAGAATGGTTACAACGGTGACCTTACTTCAAAGCAGGCCGGTTCTGTAGGCGGTCAGATGGTTAAGAAGATGATCAAGGCTTACGAAGAAAGCATGAAATAAGCTTAATTTGTGCTTATTATTTTCATTGCGTGAATGGCAATGACATCAGATATGTTTATCTGTGCCTGATTTTTAGGCAAATAAAAGGCTCCGATACCATTAAGGTATCGGAGTTGTTTTTATTTTTTAAATGTTATTACATCTTCATATCCGTTAAAGAGGTACAATGTATCGCTCACATATGTGCATCGTGGTTCATAATAGTAACTGTCCTTTTTACTAAAGTTTTCAGTCATTTTGATTTTTCCGTCAACAATTTGAAAGGTCATAATACCTATTTTGTTAGATGAATTTTCCGAAGCACAGCAAAAATACGGCAGTGCATAATAGTCCTGTTCTTTGTTGATTACAAGTGCTTTATGATTATACTGCACCTGGGACTCATAGCCGATAAATTCCTTACTGTCAAGCACCTTTGGATTGGTAGAATCGGAAATATCAAACAAGGTAAGTTTAAGTCCGTTTGTAACAATTCCGTACTCTCCCTCTTCATCGGAATATCCGATACCTAAAATCGTATTTTCATCAACAGGCACAAGCATTGTTGAAAATCCCGAGATTTTAACACTGCCCTTTATTTCAGGATTTTTCGGGTCTGAAAGGTCAATTACAAACAATGGGTCCGTCTGCTCATAGGTGATTACATAGGCTGTATCGCCTAAAAATTTCACTGCTCTTATTGACTCATTTTTAGCAAAGCCTGTTACCTCGCCAACCTTTTTCAAATCGTTGTCAAGGATATAAAGATTATTGATTTCATTACCGCTTTTATCATTTGACGTTGTGGCAACTCTGAGATAGCCGTCCTTTTCATCCATTGAAAACTGGTCGTTAAGACTGCCGTTTACCTTACCTTCTGCGGTAAATTCTATACCGTTTTCAAGAGAAATTTTTACAAGCTGTGTTGTTGAGTTATAAAAAGCAACGTCTGCAATTTCGTTGTATTTCTCTGAATAACCATAGCTTGTACCTGCAACATACATATTTTCCTCATTGCAATAAATCTGCTCACCGGCTCCGAGAATTGCTTTTGTTTCAGTCTGCTTACTTTCATTTTCAACATCAATAGCGCTTACAACAATATAATTAGGCTCCTTTGAATTGTTTATACAGCAGATATCATTTGCTGACAAAGGCTCCATTTTGCCGTCAACAGAGGTTACATAAGGAATATACTCCTGTGTACTTTTACATCTCGGATAAACGTATTTATTTGAAACTACATAAAGCATTTCCCCTATCATTCTTGAAGAAACAAGGCATCCGCTTTGTCTGTATGTTTTTGTAAGCTTAGGCTTTTTGGGATTGGAAACATCGTAAACATATGCACCTACATAGTTTTCATAGTCACCGTCTTCATAATGTGCTTCCTCTCCTGTTACTATAAGCTTATTATCGTACAGGAACATATCAACACCAAAATATTGGATATCGTTTCCGTCTTTAAAATCGTTTATTGTTGCAATCATGGTTGCTGATTTATCAGCCTTATAAATTCCGATAATATTTACTGCTCTGTCAAAATAATAAATATATTTTCCGTCTGTTTTAATAATATCTGCCTCGTCAACGCTGTCAACCTGTTTATAGGTATCTGCATAAGATATTTCTTCAGAAGCATTTTCTAAAGAAACACCATCTGCTGTTTCTTCGGCGGCAAAGCCATATTCACCTTTTGTTATTGCACCATAATTTACGTATTTATCCGCATTATTAAATGAACTTTTTATATATGCTTTAATTTCCTTATAATCGGAAAATGACGTTACTGCTGATACTGAATTATTATTTGTAGGATTCTGAACTACACTATTATCAGCTACTCGTGGCTGAATAACACTAAATGCCAAGAGGACTACAACAAGGCAGGCTGCCGCACTGACAACAGCTTTAAAGGCTTTTGTATTTACAAGCTTAATTCTCTTAGGCTCTTTGTTTTCGATAAGCTCCATTACATTTTCTTCATTAATACCATCCGGAGCTTTTACATTATCATTATCAAATTTATCTTTTATAAAATCATAATCCTTTTTCATATGCGTCACTCCAAAAAATCTCTCATTTTTCTTAAGCTACGGGAAAGCTTTGACCTGACTCCTCCAGAGGTCATATCAACAAGCCGTGCAGTTTCCTTACTTGTTAAGCCGGCAACCACGCAAAGCAAAACAATTTCTCTTTCCTCATCAGTCAGTATTTCAAGCGCTTCCTTAAGCTCTGATGAGGTGTTATTATCGTTATGAGAAAGCTCTGCAGAATTTTTGAAATCGTCTATATCAGACGTTTCTCTTGCCTCAATCTGCCGTTTAACATATTTTGTACAGGTGATATGAAGTATTCTGAATATCCAGGAATGAAAGGCATCTGCATTTCTCAGATTTTTAATCTGTTCAAAGGCAGACACTACGCAGTCTGACACAGCGTCCTGTGCATCCTCGCAGTCTCCCAGCTTATAGAAAGCATATCTGTAAAGTCTATCCTTATAAAGACCGTAAAGTTCACAGAAGGAGTCCTTATCTCCCTGCTTTGCCTTCTTAACAAGCTCCTTTTCCTTCATAATCTCACCTTCCTTTGACGCCGTCATAATTTAAGTATATTATTTTCACACAAGTGTTGCAAGAAAATGTAAAATTTTTCTTTTTTACATTGGAGATACAGGGTGAATAGTGTGTTCATCAAAGGGATTGAAATGAGAAAGCTCCGTATCAAGCAAGGCCGTACCGCTTTGGACACAATAATTTCCGTACCTGCTTTTCAGCTTATCCACTGCTCTGTCAAGCTTTTCCCGCCGTTCTCTTTTTTGAACACTTCCCGACAAATCAAACTGCACTCCCGTTTCAAAATCAAAGTCAGTCATACTTACTCCAAGACTTCTTATAGGCTCTTCCCAAGTGTAATTTTCCTTAAAAAGCCGAAAAGCCGTCTGTGCTATTTCGTAAGTAACATTTGTAGGAGCAGAAAGCTTACACTGCCTCGTGAAGCTTTTCAGTTTTCTGTCCCTAACGGATATTGAGAGGGTTGTTCCTTTAAGATTACTTTCTCTCATACGCCTTGCAACGCTATCGGCAAGAACGGTAAATATTATTTTAACATCCTCGTCATTTACAAGGTCTCTGGGTGTTGTGGTGGAATTTCCGATACTTTTAATGTCCCGCTCAATATCCATATGTCTTACAGGCGACATATCAAGTCCCATTGCATTTCTTTTAAGCATTTCTCCGTTTTTGCCGAGAATTTTTCTTATAAATGCAGTATCACAGCGTGCAAGGTCACCTATGGTTTTTATACCGAATTTATTAAGCTTATTAGTGGTGGCAGGACCTACCATAAGCATATCGGAGCAAGGCAAATTCCAAACAATGTCCTTGTAATTTTCCTTATTTATAATAGTAACTGCGTCAGGCTTTTTGTAGTCAGAGCCAAGCTTTGCGAAAATTTTATTAAAGCTAACGCCAACGCTGACGGTTATTCCTATTTCCTCACGAACACGTTTGTTTATCTCCCTGCCGATTTCCTCCCCTGTTTTGTACCAGTCGCCTGTAACATCAAGCCAGCTTTCATCAAGTCCGAAGGGCTCTATCAAATCCGTATAGTCCTCAAGTATACTGCGTACCTTTTTTGAAAATTCAATATACGTATCAAAATGAGGCGGAACAATTATAAGATCGGGGCATTTCTGTCTTGCCTTCCACAGAGGCTCCCCTACCTTCAAATTATACTTTGACGCTATTTCGTTTTTTGTAAGTATTATTCCGTGACGTGACTCCTCACTACCGCCAACAGCCACAGGCTTATCCTTAAGCTCGGGATGTAAAAAACATTCCACGCTGGCGTAAAATTTGTTGCAATCCACGTGGAGTATTTGCCTTTCCATAAAAATATGCCTCTTTTTCTGTTTTATGTCATTCGAACGTTTGTTCTATAATACATTAAACAAAAGAAAAAGTCAAATATAAATTGGAATTATTAAAATGTTTTAGTGCATAGTATATTCACAATATCGCAGAGACTTATATCAGCAATGAAACAGGCAAGGAATATCAAACAGCCATTCACGAGAATGTACATTATGTTAAAGAGCATAATGCAGAAGGCTATGAAAATCTCCGCAATACTGTTCTCGGATGGTATAAGGAAAACAAGGGCAACGAAAAATTCAACGATATCAAGCAGAAATATGCTGACGTTTACATAGATAAAGATAATCCTATGACAACGGCTGATATCGAGGAGGAGCTTGTTGCCGACGGTATTGCCGCCATATTCACTACAGATGAAGGCGTGGAGCAGTTTGCCGAGTATGTGGCAAAGAAATCCGAGCCTGAGAAAAAAAGCATTGTACAGGCTTTCAAAGAGCTTGTTGCACATATTGTTGATACAATCAAAAAGGCACTCAGCAGAGGTAATCTTACGCAGTATCAAAAAGAGTATCTCGAAATGGAAAAGGAGCAGGCAGAGCATATCCGCACACTTTTCCTTGACTCTCTTGATAAGGCATCCGAAAACTATAAATCAGAGCAAAAAAATAACACTGTTAATAACGGTGATGAAAATGAAATCAATATTAAGCAGACAATTAAATTAAGTAAAAAAATAACAACACCATTAGAGGACTTTGCACAGAAAGTTCTTGATATGGGAGAAAAAGAAGCAAAACAATTAAAAGCAGCAGATACTTATGTAAGTATTATGAAAGAGACACCCAGTATCATTCTTGAAAATGTTAATGGGGCTGAAAATTTAGAAGTAATTATGCGTTTTGATTCTTTTTATTTAGAAACAAGAAAAGATGGCGTATTGGAAGGTAATTATCATGATTTAGGTTTGAATATAAGCAAAATTCCTGAATACATTAGTAACCCTGATGCAATTATAAAATTACAAAACGGAAGAATTAATTTAATTAGTTCGATAATAAGCAGTAAAAATAGGATAGTTTCTATTGAATTAAACGCTGTTAAAGATATTAATTCTAAATTTGATAAGTATAATCTTGTTGTGTCTGTTTTTAATTCGGGTAATAACTATATAAATAACCTTGCTAAAAAAGCAATATCTCTTGAATATGAAAAAGAGGATTTAGCGCAAGTTAATCACCAACTGCATGAATCGTTGGCAATTATTAACGATAAATCCTCTAATAAAAGTATATCCAATTCTAACGAAAATGTCAAGAATTCTTTTACTGTTGATGAGCCTGTTGAGCAAGTGCGTGACCTTGTGGCTGTGCATAATATAAACGAAGAAAAACTGATGAAATCGCTTCGTTTAGGCGGTTTGCCAATGCCGTCTATTGCTGTAATGAAAGCAAAAGAGGCAAAAGGAAATGATGTTTACGGCGATATTTCTCTTGTTTTTCCAAAATCAACTATTGACCCGTCTTTAAATACAGATAACAAGATTTATGGTGGAGACGCTTGGACTCCTGTTTATCCGACTGTTGAATATAAAATCAATGAAGATAAGGCGAATGAAATATATTCAAGAGCGAGAAAAGCAACAAAAGACGCATACGCTTATAAGCTTAATTCAGTGAGTTTTCATCCGTCAAATATTGAAGATGCTCTCAATAGAAAGAAAGGTGAAAACAGTCTTATTGATTCTTATAAAAATGATTACGGTATGAAGCAGTTTTACCTTGCTGAAACCGGTGAACCTGTTAAAGATGTCAAAGTCAAAGAAACGAGAACGGAATTATCAGATGAACAAGTGAAAATGTACGACTATTTGCTTGAACATTTCGGAGATACTCTTTCAATTCTTGATAATGGTCCATATCCGGCAATAAAATGGATTAACGAATACGGGGCTGATTTTGATAATGTACGCAGAGATTATTACAGGCAATTAATGCCTGATATCACTGAAGAACAGCTTGATAATATTTTTAATAATCTAAATGAAGCGTCTATTGATAAAGTTCGTCTTGCGAGACAAATAAATAGGTATCGCAGAAACGGAAGAGTTACTATTGAAACTGAAAATGATAACGAAGCGACTGAAAAAGAAATAGACAGTAAAATAAATCAAAAAGAATACGAAGCATGGTTAAATGATTTATTTTCCGGTATAGCAGAGAAAAAAGGAATCAGAAATAACATTGACCCTTATACCAGCTCCGGTAATTTACGCTCTTTTGAACAACTGCATTATGAAGAAACATTAGAAAATGTTGTTAAGCAAATGCGTACACAAAAGAACGGTGATGTTTCCTTATTTGCTGGTCTTGGAATTTGGGGAGTAGCTGCTAAAAATTACGGTACATTAGAGCAAGTTAAATCCGATTCATTTAGACTTCAAAATCTCTCTGAGAATGAATTCAAAAAAATCAAACAAGGTTTTGGCGAAAGATTAGACGAAATAGCCGAAAGTCTTGAAAATAAATACAAGGCTGACAATCCTTTAATCGATAGTGAAAATAAAATGACTAATATCATTGATGCTTTGAGAGAGTCAAAAACTAAATCCGGTGTGCTAAAATACTTAAAACAGTATTTTAAAAATGCAAGTGAAAGCACAGTTGATGATTTGCTTGACCTTGTTGCTGACATCGGAAATATGCCTGTTGATTACTTTGAAGCAAAGCCGCAGAGGGCTGTTGGCTTTGACGAGATTACTGTTGCTGTAATTCCTAACACTTCATCAGAAGAACTAAAAAATTCTCTTGCTGATAATAATATCAATTACATTGAGTACGACAAATCAAGCGAAAATTCAAGACTTAATACTCTTAATGACTATCTTGAAAACAGTGGTAATGATGTAAGATTTTCCAAAGATGTTGACGAATTTAACGAACAGGATTATAATTATCCTAAGCTTGGAAACAGAGAATACAAACACCTACGCTCTGAAATAATAACAAACTTTCCAAACGTAAGAAATGAAGTTAATTGTATTCGCTTAGCTTCAACGGACAGTACATATATTTATATTCTTGATGATGATTATAAATTGACTGTTTTAGGAAAAAACAAATCTATTAACATTCACGAGAGGTATAAAAATGATGACGGAACTCGAAACAGAATTACTCAGCACTCTCAAGTTTTTAGGAGCAACAGAGGATACGGCGGAAGCAGTATTTTCAGCACTAAGAACTCCGGAACTGCAGGAAGAAATGTTGGATTCTTTGGAACTGACCTACAACAAGAGAGGAAAAGTGACCAAAGAGGAAATGCTGAAACTGGTGATAATGCTGACCTGCGAGAAGAAAAATCCTCAAAAACAGTAAACGACAATATCGCTGAATTAAAACGTGAGAACAAGAAGCTTAAGGAGGCTAACGAGCTTCTTCGTCACGAATTTGAGCTTACAGGCGGTTTGGAAACAAGCAGCAGTTCTGCAGAAAATATCGGAATTTATCTCAACAAAACATATAACACTTCCATTTCAGGTGCAGAAATCGGCAGAGATATCAAGGCTATGTGTGACCGTGTTATGCAGGACGAATACAGAAGCTACGACACCCTGTATAATGAAGCAATTTGACAAAAAAGACTTGGTGCAAAAAACACCAAGTCTTTTATAAGTTAAAGATTATTATTTCTCTTCGGGAGCATAGTAATCAACAAGCTTAGCAAGCTTATTGTATTTCTCGATAGAGTTATCTGCTGCGATAGCGAAGAGCTCTTCTGCCTTACCGGGGAAGCTTCTCTTAAGAGCTGAATATCTTGTTTCGCCCTCGATAAACTCAACATAGTCAGCAGTTGGAGCCTTGCTGTCAAGTGAGAACGGATTCTTACCCTGTTCGATAAGAGCAGGATTATATCTAAAGAGGTTCCAATAGCCTGCTGCAACAGCCTTCTTCTGCTCTGTCTGGTTAAACGGCATCTTGATACCGTGGTTAATACAAGGAGCATAGCAGATGATGATTGATGGACCGTTATAAGCGGCAGCCTCCTGGAATGCCTTTAAGCACTGATTTGCATTAGCACCCATAGCAACCTGTGCAACATATACATAGCCATAGCTCATAGCAATCTGAGCAAGGTCCTTCTTCTTAACTACCTTACCTGAAGCAGCGAACTTAGCAACTGCACCTGTAGGAGTAGCCTTTGAAGCCTGACCGCCTGTATTTGAGTAAACCTCTGTATCAAATACTACAATGTTTACATCCTCGTTAGAAGCGATTACGTGGTCAAGACCGCCAAAACCGATATCGTATGCCCAACCGTCACCACCGAAGATGAACTGATACTTCTTAGCGGCATAATCGGCATCCTTAAGGAAGTCTGCTGCTGCCTGAGCTGCTTCGCCGTCAAGGCTTGCAGATTTAAGAGCATCAATAAGAGCATCTGCTGCAGCAGTATTTGTTTCAGCGTCCTCATATGTGTCAAGCCAAGCCTGTGCCTTGTCAGCAACTGCTGTATCAAGGAGTACCTGTGCATCCATAGCAAGTCTTTCACGAATCTGCTTCTGAGCAAGCATCATACCGTAACCGAACTCTGCGTTATCCTCAAACAGTGAGTTTGACCAAGCAGGACCGTGGCCCTTCTTATCAACTGTATAAGGAGTTGAAGGAGCAGAACCGCCCCAAATTGAAGAACAGCCTGTTGCGTTAGCAATATACATCTTGTCACCGAAGAGCTGTGTAGCAAGCTTTGCATAAGGTGTTTCACCGCAGCCTGCACAAGCGCCTGAGAATTCAAGATATGGCTTTCTGAACTGAACGCCGATTGTGTTGTTTGTAAGAACCTCCGGCTTAGCGTCGATATCAACAAGAGCGTCAAATGCCTTCTGTGAATCAAGCTGAGAAGCGATTGGCTTCATTGTAAGTGACTTTGTAGGACAAACATTAGCACAAGAGCCGCAGCCTGTACAGTCAAGAGTTGAAACAATAAGTGCAAACTTATAAGGAGTTCTCTTATGGTCAACCATCTTTGTACCCTCAGGAGCATTAGCAGCCTCGTCTGCATCAAGGCAAACAGGTCTGATTACTGCATGAGGACATACCATTGAGCAAAGGTTACACTGTGCACAGGTAGAAGGATTCCACTCCGGAACAGTAATTGCGATACCTCTCTTTTCAAATGCAGCTGAACCCTGAGGATATACACCGTCAGCACAGTCAACAAATGTTGAAACAGGAAGGTCATCACCGTGAAGTCTTCCAACAGGGTCAAGGATTTCCTTAACAAATTTTTTCATTTCAGGACGCTCTGTCTTAACCTCAAGCTCTGTAGCCTCGTCAACAGCATCCTTCCAAGAAGCAGGAACGTCAATCTTAACAAGCTCCTGTGAGCCTCTATCGATACCTGCAAAGTTAGCGTTTACAACAGCCTCGCCCTTCTTTGAGAACTTCTTAACAACAGCAGCCTTCATAAGCTCAATAGCCTTATCAACAGGAAGAATGTTAGAAATTGTGAAGAATGCAGACTGAAGAATTGTAGAAGCTCTACCCGGAAGTCCAACCTCTTCGGCAATCTTAATACCGTTAATTGTGTAGAACTGAATATCATTTTCAGCAATGTATCTCTTCATCTTAGCAGGAAGCTCCTTATCAAGCTCCTCAGGAGTCCAGATACAGTTAAGAAGGAATGTACCGCCGGGTACGATATCCTGTACCATATCATACTTTGTTACGTATGAAGGATTATGGCAGGCAACGAAGTTTGCCTTATTGATAAGATAGGTTGATGTAATCGGTGAAGAACCGAAACGAAGGTGAGATACTGTGATACCGCCTGACTTCTTTGAATCGTAGAAGAAATAGCCCTGTGCGTACATATCAGTATTATCACCGATAATCTTGATAGAATCCTTGTTAGCACCTACAGTACCGTCTGAACCAAGGCCCCAGAACTTACAAGAGGTTGTACCTGCAGGAGTTGTATCGGGAGTTTCTGTAACGTCAAGTGAAAGATTTGTGATATCGTCGTGGATAGAAAGTGTAAACTCCTTCTTAGGCTCTGCAGCATTCATATTGTTGTAAACTGCAATGATATGAGCAGGAAGAGTATCCTTTGAACCAAGACCGTAACGTCCGCCGTATACAGGAACATCAGCAAACTTTGAATCCTTAAGAGCGGCAACAACGTCAAGATAAAGAGGCTCACCGAGAGAACCGGGCTCCTTAGTTCTGTCAATAACAGAAATCTTCTTTACGCTGTCAGGCATTACATCAAGAAGGTGCTTAACTGAGAAAGGTCTGTAAAGATGAACCTTAATCATACCAACCTTTTCGCCTCTTGCGTTAAGGTAGTCAACAGTTTCCTGAATAGTATCGCAAACCGAACCCATAGCAACGATAACTCTTTCAGCATCCTCTGCACCGTAGTAGTTGAAGAGCTTATAGTCTGTGCCGAGCTTCTCGTTAATCTTATTCATATACATTTCTGTTGTTGCAACAGCGTCGTTGTAATACTTGTTGCAAGCCTCACGGTGCTGGAAGAAGATATCGCTGTTTTCAGCTGAACCGCGAAGAACAGGTCTTTCAGGATTAAGTGCACGGGCACGGAATGCCTGAATATCCTCCATGTCAACCATTGACTTAAGATCATCGTAATCCCAAACCTCAATCTTCTGAATTTCGTGTGAGGTACGGAAGCCGTCAAAGAAATGAAGGAACGGCACACGGCTCTTAATTGTTGAAAGATGAGCAACTGCACCTAAATCCATAACCTCCTGAACATTTGCAGAGCAGAGCATTGCATAGCCTGTCTGACGGCAAGCCATAACGTCTGAATGGTCGCCGAAAATGTTAAGAGCATGAGTAGATACGCAACGAGCTGATACGTGGATAACAGATGGAATTAACTCACCTGCAATCTTGTACATATTAGGAATCATAAGGAGCAATCCCTGTGAAGCAGTATATGTAGTGGTCAATGCACCTGCAGACAGTGAGCCGTGAACAGCACCTGCTGCACCTGCCTCAGATTCCATCTCGGCAACCTTAACAGTCTGACCGAAAATGTTTTTTACTCCTCTTGCTGCCATAGCGTCGGTTTCCTCAGCCATGTTTGATGAAGGAGTAATCGGGTAAATTGCGGCAACTTCTGTGAACGCATAACTTACGTGTGCAGCAGCACTGTTACCGTCCATAGTTTTCTTTTTTCTTGCCATAGAACTTCCTCCTAAAATTAAATAAATAAAATACAATTTAAGAGCTCAGCGATATAAAATCACTTAACCTTACTAATTATATCACTTAGCTTTACTAAATTCAATGATAAATATTATATAAATATAAAAAAGGTAATCCAAATATTTACTCTTTTGTTTTCGGTGAGAAAAGAGTTTTATCAAGATTTCTCTTTATTATTACGAAATAAAGCAAGGAGCCCGGCACAAGCATAACTCCAAGCTCGCCCAAGGCAACCAGCCCTCCCTGAACAAGAAAATCCAAAAATTTAAACTTTTCTTCTATGAAAAACACCTCAATCTCCCAGCCTATAACAACCCCGTTAAAAAGAGCAGGCATAAGCATTGAAAGAAGAGGATAATTTTTGATTTTTACATTTCTCAAAAAGTAAATACAAAGACCTGCACCTAAGGTTGCCAACGAGCCGAAAATCATATCAAGAGGCAAACCCGAGCCGATGTTGTAAATATTTGAAACAACACAGCCAAGTGTAAGCCCGGGAATTGCGGCAGGCGTAAACAGCGCTAAAACATTCAATGCCTCAGAAACTCTGAACTGCACGGCGGCAGAGGTTGTGCCGGGGAGCAGAAAATTCTGGGCATAGGTTAAAGCCGCATATAAAGCGGCAATAACTGCGGTCTGTACGATAAATGTAACCTTTTTGTTCATAATTCAATTTTCTCCTTAGTTTTGTTTTTAGAAGCTCCGAAAAAATCGAAACTGGTCAGGATGTTGCGAACTGACACAAGTATTATAGTTTATGAAGGAACAAAAATCAACATTTATTTTTGCAAAATAAAAACTGCCCCATTGCTTTGGGACAGTTGAAAATTAATATTTTAATATTTGATATCGGAAATGATTTTTTCCATTTCTTCCATCTTACTTTCCATATCGGCAACAAGGGCAAACTGACATCTTGCACGAACAAGGTTATGCTCAGGGTAAGCAGTTCTGAAATATGTATCTCCGTTAATATAGTCAGTAAGAAATCTCATACCGCACTCAAAGGTCATCAGCTTAGCCGAAAAAGCAAGATTGTCTATCTCGCACTGATTAAAGCTTGCACCTGCTTGGCTTAAAAAGCCCTCAGCATATGCTTTGAAATAATCAAGGTCTATTGCAACCTTATCTGTATCCTTTTCATCCTCGGCACAGGTATTTGCTCCGAATCTGATTGAGTCGCCGAAATCGTAAAGAGCAAGCCCCGGCATAACGGTGTCAAGGTCAATGACGCAAATAGCATCGTCGGTATCCTCATCAAACATAACATTGTTAAGCTTTGTATCGTTATGTGTAACTCTGAGAGGCAGCTTTCCTTCGTTTATCAAATCAACAAGCCTTGAGCAATCAGCCTTTCGTGCCTTAACAAACTCAATTTCCTCCTGACAGGCATCTGCTCTGCCTGAAGCATTCTTTTCAAGGGCAGGAATAAACTCATTCTCATATCTCCAAATTGTATTATGGAAATTAGGAATAGTTTCATTAAGCGTTTCAGCAGGAAAATCCGAAAGATATTTTTGAAATCTACCGAAGGCAATACCGCTTTTTTTGAACACCTCGGCACTGTCCACGCTGTCATGGCTGACGCTTCTGTCAACAAATCTGTATGCACGATAGCAGGAGCCGTCGGAATCCTTAAAATATTTTTTATCGTCATAGGTTTTAATAAAATGCAGGGTTTCTCTACTGGGATTACCGCCGTTTTCTTTAATTATATTGCGAAGGTATGATGTAACTGCAAAAATGTTATTCATCAAGCCGTCTATATCCTTAAACACATTTGTGTTTACTTTTTGAATAATATACTGCTTGATAACGCCGTCAACATTATAGGTTGCAAGATATGTAACATTTATGTGTCCTGAGCCGAACACCTCGCAGTCAACCAAATCTCCTTTAAATTTAAACTGTTCAAGAATATTACTGATATTTTCCATAACCAAATCTCCTTTAACAGAAAAATTTTACCACAAAATCAATATATTTGCAACATAATTATTAATTGCAAAAAAGGGTATTGCCAAAACGAAGCAATACCCTTTAACAAACATATATTTATTCGCTTCTGAGTGCGTCGATAGGACTCATCTGCGCCGCCTTTTTTGCGGGATAAATTCCGAAGAACAAGCCTACACCGCAGGAGAACAGCAATGCCACAAGTATAAGCCACCAAGTAATATTAGGTGTTATATCAATAATCGAGCATGCCGCAAAAGCACCTGCAACACCTATAGTAATACCTATTGCGCCGCCTATCAGACAAAGTATGATTGACTCTGTCAAAAACTGCATTGTGATTACCCTTGTCTTAGCGCCCAAGGATTTTCGTATACCGATCTCACGCGTTCGTTCGGTAACGGACACAAGCATAATATTCATAACACCGATACCGCCGACCACAAGCGAAATTGCGCCTACGCAGGCTATAAATGCAGTAAGAACCGACATAATGATATCGACAATTTCAACATATGTAGCCATATTCTGAGCTGTATACATATTATTTGAATAGTTTCCGTGAGCTGATTTGAGATAGTTTACAGCGGCATTTCCCACTGCATCGTAATCATATCCCTCTTCTGCAATAACAAACATACTGCTCAGCTTTGCATCTGCACCTGTAATCTGTGTAAGAGTTGTACAAGGCATAAATAATGCCACTATAACCTGATCACTGCCGTTTGAAAACATACTGCTCATCATATTAGAGCTGCCGCCAAGCGAGCTTGCAAGAGCATCAATATTTGCAACTCCGCAAATTTTAATCTTCATTGACTTACCGCTTGATGAAACAGTAATATATTCATTTGTAACGTCCTGATATCCAAAAGCCATGTCCGCTGAATTTGTACCGATTACGGCAAGCGGAGCATTTGCATCATATTCCTCATCCGTAAAAAATCGCCCGTATTCACAGGTATTTGTCAAAGCAAACTGTACGTCGCTGTTTACGCCGATAAGCATTGCAGTAGCCTCAGTTGCAGATTTATCAATAGTGGCTCTGCCGAAGCCCATAAGCATCGGTGAACATCTTTCAACGCCGTTTACCTTATTCTTGATGTTTGCAACATCATCAAGAGTTATATAGTCAGAATCCTGTGCATTTGTGGCATCTACGCTGACAAGAACTGCATTTGAACCCATATCCTCAATAAGACCGACTATATAATCTCTTACACCTGTACCTGCTCCGATAATCATAATTACGGAACTGATACCGATAATGATACCAAGCATTGTAAGAAGGCTTCGCATCCAGTTTGCTTTTATACACTTTATTGCGATTTTCAGACTTTCTGAAATGTTCACTGTGAAGTCTCCTTACTTTTTCTTGCTGTCTACAACTTTTACTTTGAACGTATCCTCTTCGTAATCTGCTGACGGTGTGGCAATAATTTTATCGCCCGGCTTAAGTCCCTCTGTTACCTGATAAGCAGTATCGGAAATTGCACCGGTCTTGATAGCAGTCTTTGTTGCGGTACCGTCTTCCTCATTGTAAACATATACATAAGAACCGTTCTTTTCCATTTCTATTGATTCAACAGGAACTACTGTTACATTATCATATACTCCTGTTTCAATTTCAACATCGGCATCAAAGCCGACAGTTATATTTTCATCGGGTTCATCAATTACAACAGTACATTCAACACCTGCACCTGAATCGGTAAGGCTTGAAAGACCGCTGATGCCTGCCATTGAGCCAACGCTGTCAAGGATAGAGGATGATGAACCGCCTGTTGCTGTAGGTGCAATAGTAGCAACCTCACCATCATATGTACCATAGGCTGTTGTAACAGTTGCCTTCATTCCGATCTTAACCTTGTGAAGATCATATTCGCCCAGACTTACATTAACCACCATCTGACCTAAATTTTCAAGTGTTATGCCTGAAGAAACCATTGTTGTAGATGCTCCGGGGTTAATATCAACCGCCGTTATAACACCGTCAAAATCTGCTTTCCAGCCTTCAGCCAGCTCAGTCTGCTGCTTCTTCATAGCTTCAAGAGCCTGCCTTGAAGCTTCAACTGCCTTTTTCTGAGCATCTGTTGCTGTATCCTTTGACTGAGTGTTGTAAATTTCATATTGTGCATAAAGAGCTGCAAGCTGAATCTGTGCACCTGTAAGCTTAGCGTTATCTGAATCTGCAACGCCCTTTGCCAAAGCAGCAAAATCAATTGACGAAACTGCTGACTGGATCATTTTTACAGCAACATCTTCCTCAACAAGAAGCTTTGTTGAATCAACTATGCCCTGCTGAATAGCCTTTGTCACATCCTCGCCCACAAGCTTTGCTATTGTCTGGCTGTTTAACTGACCGCTTGAAATTGCATTGCTTATTGATGTTGACACTACCTGAACAAGAGCAGTCATAGTCTGCACATCATTTGTAATTGAAGCAATATTCTTATTAAGCTCATTAAGTGTGCTTACAATATCCTCCACAGATGCCGGAGCAGTAGTAGTTTCTCCTGAACCTGAGGTTGTTGAATTCTCAACAAATACTGCATAGTAGTTAAGCACAGCCTTATCTGTATAGCTTACCTCTATTGTTCTTGAGGTGCTTACCGGATTTTCACCTGCAAGGATTGCAGAGTTTGAGGTGTACCAGCCGAAGAAAACATAACCATTGCTCGGTGTTGCTTTAAGCGTTGTTTTCTGTGTTTGAGGGAATACACCGCCGCCTGTTACCGTACCTGCAAGGCCGTTTGGATATGCAGAAGCATTTACAGCGTATTTCGGAGTGCCGTCGTCAACTGTTGTTGACGGGGCTGTGGTAGTTGTTGTAGCAGGCTTTGTTGTAGTAGTTGTAGCAAGTGCGCTTGACAAAATCTGCTGTCCCTTTGATGTGGTTGAAGGAGCAGTAGTTGCAGCAGTAGTAGCCTTCTTTGTGGTTGCTTTTGCTGTTGTAGTCTTATTAACCTGCTTTTCAAGCTTGTTTATTGTGCTTTCAAGCTTGCTGATTTCTTTATTGAGTGAATTTGCTTTTTCCTTTGCACTCTTTTGAGTTTCAACAGCGTCATTATAGCTGTCCTTTGCGTCATCATATGCGCTTTGGAGAGAAGCTACCTGAGTGTCCAGTGAGGTTGTATCAAAGGTTGCAAGAACATCATCCTTTTTAACCTCGTCACCAACCTTAACAAATACCTCTTTTACTGTTGCAACAGTGCCGACCTTATATTCTTTCTTAGCACCTGATGAAACATCGCCTGTAAGAGAAACGGTTTCGTGAATATTGTCAGTAGCAATAGTGTAAAGAGTTACCTCCTCGCCGCCGTTTGATTTTGCGACACCGAAAATTACGCCTGCGATAATTGCAATAACAAGCACTATACAAATCGGCACAATCACTTTCTTTTTACTTTTTTTAACTGTTGCCATAAAAATAACCCTCTGTTCATAGTGTTTTACTTTACGTTGATAGTATAATTCCGTTTTGTATAATTGTCAACAACTTTTTGTAAAATTTAAAAAAATTAACATTTTGTTCTAATTTTGGCAATTCAAATTAAATTCAATAAACAAAAACAGGTAAAACTGTTTATTTACTGATTGCCTTAAGCGCTCTCTGACCGATATCCTTTCTGTAGTGAGCACCGTCAAACTTGATTTTTTCGACGGCATCATAGGATTTCTTCAGTGCCTCATTCAAGTCATTTCCCAAAGCAGTAACGCCTAAAACTCTTCCGCCTGAGGTAACAAGCTTTCCGTCCTTTACGGTAGTTCCTGCGTGATAAACGGTAACGCCGTCAAGCTGACCGTCGGTAAGTCCTGTGATTTCAATTCCCTTCGGATATGATTTCGGATAACCGCCCGATGCCATAATAACGCAGGTGCAAGCCTTATCTGACCACTCAATGTCAAGGTCGGAAAGTGTTTCATTATTGATTGCCTCAAAGATATCCATAATATCTGTTTTAAGTCTTGGAAGCACCACCTGTGTTTCTGGGTCGCCGAAACGGCAGTTATACTCAATTACCTTCGGTCCCTTAGGAGTAATCATAAGCCCGAAGTAAAGACAACCCTTAAAGGTTCTGCCCTCCTTATTCATTGCCTCAATGGTAGGAATAAAGATTTTTTCCATACATTCCTCGGCTATCTCCTCGGTGTAATACGGATTTGGAGAAACGGTACCCATACCGCCTGTATTAAGGCCCTTGTCGCCGTCAAGTGCTCTTTTGTGGTCCATAGAGGAAACCATAGGCTTAACACATTTTCCGTCTGTAAATGCAAGGACAGAAACCTCGGGGCCTGTCAAAAACTCTTCTACAACAACATTATTGCCTGACTCGCCGAAAATTTTGTCCTCCATAATTTCCTTAACGCCTGCTTCAGCCTCCTCAAGACTTTCGGGAATAATTACACCTTTGCCCAGTGCAAGACCGTCAGCCTTGATAACTGTAGGAAATTCGTTCTTCTCTTTAATATATTCAATAACATCCTCAGCGTTATCAAAAACCTTATATTCGGCAGTAGGTATATTGTATTTAAGCATAAGATTTTTTGAAAAAACCTTTGAGCCTTCGATTATTGCGGCATTTGCCTTGGGTCCGAAGGTGGCAAAGCCTGCCTCGTTAAGAGCATCTACCATACCTGCAACAAGCGGATCATCGGGAGCTACTACTACAAAATCTGCCTTTATTTCCTTTGCAAGAGCTACAACTCCATCGATATCTGTTGCCGATACATTATAGCATTCTGCATCATACGATATACCGCCGTTTCCGGGACAACAGGCAACGCTGTCAACTTTCTTTGACTCCTTAATTTTTCTTACAAGGGCGTGCTCTCTGCCGCCGCCACCGACTACTAATACCTTCATTATGATATACCTCCAAATACACTTTTAGGGTGACCGAAAAAGTCACCCTGTTATATAGCTGTTATTTATTCTTGTTTATAATTCTTGTTTCCTCTTCACCTGTTTCAAGATTTATGAAGCGTGTGAAAAGTGAAACCTTGTTATCCTCATTAAGATTTGTCCAAATCATATCGGTGAACTCATCAATATCTCCGTCAATCTCAACAGGAGTAGGCTCACCCTCAAATGACGGTATGGGGTCTCCGTCACATTTATATGTATGGATAAAATGTCCCATTCCGGCAGTTGCAGGATATTCAAAAAAATATCTGAGACACTGAGGCTTGCCCATATTTGATTTAAGAATTGAAAGAACATAATCACCGTCAGGCTTAACGACGCCCGATATTCTCGGCGTATAGTTAGGAGCGTCAGGCTCAAATTCTCTTGTGAGTAATGCGTGACGATAGCAATGGCCGTCCTTCATAAAATCATAGATTGTATCGGTTTGGTCGCCGTTTGTAACGATAGTTTTTCCGTCAAGCTTAAGAACGGGATTGTAAATGATAAGAGATGGATCCTCCATTTTCGACTCGTCAAAAGCCTTTGTACGAATACCTCCTCTGTCGTTTTCCTCAAAAATTCTGTTACGGCTGTTTACGCTTCTGCCCATAATGAAATAAGCAATTACTGCATTTTTGCCGTCCTTTGATTTACCCAAAACAATACCTCTGCCCGGGTATGAATTTGTATTAAGCTCACTTGCAAGTGATTTGATTTCCATAAGCTCACCTCAAATAATTTCTGTTGTTTTACCGTTTACTTTAATTCTGCCCTGACAGAAAAGGGAAACTGCCTGCGGAAGAATTTTCCATTCGCACTCCTCCATAACCCTCTTTTGCAGAGTCTCGGGAGTGTCGCCTGCTTTAACCTCTGACGCCTTTTGAAGAATTATTGGGCCTCCGTCACATTCCTCTGTTACGAAATGAACAGTAGCGCCTGTCAGCTTTACTCCGCTTTCAAGGACAGCCTCGTGGACGTGAAGTCCGTAAAAGCCCTTTCCGCAAAATGACGGTATAAGTGCAGGATGAACATTCATCATTTTATTAGGAAATGCTTTCACAACCTGCTCGTCAAGAATTGTCATAAAGCCTGCGTAAACCACCAAATCTGCCTTTTCATCAAGCAAAGCATCACGCATATCTGCAGAATATTTATGTACGTCATCATAATCCTTTCTGGCAAGGACTCTTGTTTTTATACCGTTTTGCTTTGCTCTTTCAAGAGCATAGGCATTAGGGTTTGAGGAGATTACGCAGGTAATTTTACCGTTTTTGATATCTCCCCTTTTTTCTGCGTCAATAAGCGCCTGAAGATTTGTTCCGCCGCCCGAAACAAGCACCGCTATATTCATCATACAAGTTCTACGCCCTTTTCGCCTGATTTGATTTCACCGATAACAGCAGCCTGCTCGCCGTTTTCCTCAAGGATTCTTACTGCCTCGTCAGCCTTGTCGCCGTCAACTGCGATAACAAGACCTGTACCCATATTAAATGTGTTGTACATATCTCTTTCGGGAATATTACCCTCCTGAGCAATAAGGTCGAATATAGGCTTCTTAAAGCACTTATCCTTTTCAATAACAGCGGTATAGCCGTCCTTTAACATTCTCGGAACATTCTCATAGAAGCCGCCGCCTGTAATATGGCTGATAGCATTAACATTAACCTTATCCATAAGAGCAAGAAGAGGCTTAACGTAAATTCTTGTAGGAGTAAGAAGCTCTTCGCCCAAGGTTTTTCCAAGCTCTGCGACTTGAATTCCAAGCCTTTCCTCTGTTATGTTAAACACCTTTCTTACAAGTGAAAAGCCGTTTGAGTGAACGCCTGATGATGCAACACCGATAAGTGCATTTCCTGCCGCTAATTTATCGCCGGAAACAAGCTTATCCTTTTCGCCGATACCAACGGTAAAGCCTGCAAGGTCATATTCCTCATTAGGCATAAGTCCGGGATGCTCTGCAGTTTCACCGCCTACAAGAGCACAGCCTGCCTGAACACAGCCCTCGGCAACACCTGCCACTATCTGTGCAATCTTTTCGGGATAATTCTTTCCGCAGGCAATATAATCAAGGAAGAACAAGGGCTTTGCGCCTGAGCATGCAACGTCATTTACACACATTGCAACACAGTCGATACCAACTGTATCGTGCTTGTCCATAAGAAAAGCAATTTTAAGCTTTGTACCTACACCGTCTGTACCTGAAACAAGAACAGGATTTTTATAATCCTTTGCACCGATTTCAAACATACCGCCGAAGCCGCCGATTGAGCCGATTACACCCGGGATATTTGTTCTTTTAACGTGTGATTTGATAAGCTCTACAGACTCATAGCCTGCTGTTACATCAACACCTGCTGCCGCATAGCTTTCGCTGAAACTTTTTTCCATAGTTATATCTCCTTAATTTTTTCCTGAAGTGCCTTGTCCTTTTCACGAACCTGCTGTGCCATATCTTCTCTCATATTAATGAGCTTTTTCATAAGCTCATCGTCGCCTACTGCAAGAATTTCAGCAGCAAGCAATGCCGCATTCTTTGCTGAATTTACACCTACTGTTGCAACGGGAATTCCCGGAGGCATCATAACTGTTGCCAGCATAGCGTCCATACCGTCAAGCACCTTTGCAGAGCAAGGGATACCTATAACAGGAAGTGTTGTTGATGCGGCAAGAACTCCTCCTAAATGAGCAGCCATTCCTGCGGCGGCAATAATTACGCCGAAGCCGTTATCAATAGCAGAGGCAGAAAACTCCTGTGCCTCCTTTGGTGTACGGTGGGCGCTCATTACCCTTACCTCTGTTTCAATACCTAAATCCTTAAGCTGTTTAATTGCAGGTGTTACAACGGGCAAATCACTGTCAGAGCCCATTATTATTGCAACCTTTTTCATAGCTACTCTCCTTTGCAGAAAATTATTGATAGTATTATATATTATAATTAAAGTATTTTCAACAATTAAAAGGAAATTTTTGCAAGCCTATTGCTTTTCATATTTAATTATATATTCTGTCGGTTATTTTTCCGCTTGAATAGAAATTGCTTGCACCGACGTCAAACCAGTCGGAATCGTCAATCTGACCGTCTTGATTGTAATCCCTGCTGAAATACATATCCTTTTCAACCTTTGGATAAACACCGTATACTGTATGAATTACGGCAAAATCCTTAGCGTTTACGTAGCCGTCTCCGTTATAATCAAAATGGAAAAATGCCACGTCGCCCAAATTCAGTTCGTTATTACTGTCGGGGATAACGTCTATTGCTCTTGTAAGCCCATAGGCTTCATATATATCAAGCTGTTGTGTATCGGCGTCAATATAAAATAGGAATGTTCCGTCGTCTGCTACTGTGCAAATCTCATTTCCCGAAATTCCGATTTTCGTATTTGGAACAGGAATATTATCCTTATGGGAGCCATCGGTATCCTGCATAAGTACAATTCTGCCCGTAACCTTAACACCGATACTGTTTACGTAATCGGTATAATATGTGTCCTTGCAAAGTGAACAGGTGTAAACCGTGTAGCCCTTTTCCTTATAGGTAGGCTCTACAATTTTGCTTTCATAGCTGTGGACAATCTCAACATCTACGTAGTAATAAACATCTCCCAAGCTGATACTGCACATATGCTTACCGCACTGCCACTTGGCTGTGGACTGGTCGTCGTTATATTCTAATATTTGAGAACGATAGGTAACGCCGTTTGTATATATTACCGTATCGGTATATCCTGTGTCATATGTAATTGTAACTGTTTTACCCTCAAAATACTGTTCAATGTCAAAAAGTCCGTCGCTTCTGTCAGAGGCAGAAACGGTTATCGGCTCAATATCAACATCAATACTTGCAACCGTATATGGCAAAAGTGAAACAGAAAAAGCACCTGTATAATTATTACTGCTGACATTAAAATAATAGGTCTGACCTGCCGACATATTTTCTGTTACAGTAAAGTTTGCGTCGTAGGAGGAATTATCATCAGCCGTTTCAATAACATTTCCTGCAGAATCAGTCATTTCACAGGCGACATCAATACTGCCCTCTGAAAAGAAGCTGTATTTTGCAGTCACAACAGGAGTAAACACAAAGCTCATTACAGAGCTTACGCTGTCGTCATAATAGGTACAGTCTACGCTGTCACCCTCAAAAATTTCTCCCGAGTTAATTAACTCATATGGCACAACCTTATTTACGGCATAATCATAGGCGGTTGAATCTCTGTAAACCTGCATAACAAAATCACTGTAAACCGAGCCGGCAGAGGAGGCGTAATATCCGATACTGTAGTCTGCAAGTGTTGCTCTTTTCGGAATCGTTACTGCTTTAAGAGAGGCACATTTCAAAAATGCTCTTCTCTCAATAGAAACCTCCATATTGAAATTGCCAAAGGCTACGCTTTCAAGATTAGTACAATTTTCAAAAGCAGATCTGCCTACAGTCTTTACAGTTTTAGGAATATAGATGCTTTTCAGTCCTGTTGTATAATAAAATGCATTTGCTGAAATTGTTTCAAGTCCTTCAGGCAGACGAACATCTGTATTACCGTCGGTACCTGCCATAGAATAACTGCCAAGGGTTTTAAGTGTAGTGGGCAGAGATATATCAGCCTTGTTCACATTGTAAAGGCAGTAGCTGCCTAAAGCCGTTATGCCCTCCTCAATAACTACGTGTTCTACTGAGCCGTCACTTCTCCAAGTTATCCAAGGCTGTGAATTAGTTGCTCCGCTGCTGTTTGAAAAATCGGGAACAGCACCGCTGCCGCTGATTGTAAGAGTTTTTGTTTCCGCATCAAAGGAATAATAAGTATCACTTGTAATTATCTGCGTTTTTTCTATATTCTCTGTTTGATTAAGGGCATATACAGGAAATGCAGTACAAAAAAGCATAATAAAAAGGGACAATGATAATACTGCCGTTAAAAATTTCCTCATATTATCCTATCCCTCCCGTTTAAATAATAATCTTCATACTATATACAGAGTTATTTTAACATATACTTTTTATTATTACAACTGAATTTTCTTCCAAGAATATTTACAAATTAGGGTTTGTCGGGGTGTATTTGTAGCAAATTTATGGCTCCCTTGTGTAAAGGGAGCTGTCTGCGTTAGCAGACTGAGGGATTGTTACAACCCCTCCGAGTTGCCTTACGGCAACCCACCTCCCCTTACACAGGGGAGGCTCAATTCGGTTCGACATACACCAATTTTAAATTTCAAAAGCAAAACTGCCTGAGAAAGCTCAGGCAGTTTTGTTATGTTATATTGATTTAAGAAGTGCAGGAAGTCTTGTAAGTGCTCCGCCAAGTCTCCAGAAAATCTTACTGAAGCCTACAAAGCTTGACTGGTCATCATTGAGCATCATCAAAAGACCGTCTGCCATTTCAGGTGAGAATACACCCATACTCATAGCGATGAAGTTACGGATAGGAATTTGAGTTGCCATAGCGGCAAGCATCTTTCCGTCGCCGTTTTCAGCACTACCCATCTTTGACATAATGCCCTCTATGAGCTTACAAATCTTACCGCCCCACTTTGTATGGCGGGCATCGTTAAGACAGCAGTAAATGTCAATCTTCTTTGATGTGTCAGGCTCCGGATTTGGAAGCGGCTGACCGTAAACGGCAGCAAACTGCTCGCCCTTCATACCTTCAATATCAGCGGTGTAATATGCAGGAGCAGTCTCTCTGTAATCGGGAATTTCCGCATCAACGGTTGATGTAACTGTCATTGTTGCAGAAAGCTTTACGTCACGGCTTGATGCCGAAACAAGAATATCAAACTCACCTGTTTCAACCATCCAGTCGCCAAGCTTAACATTATAGAAAGCAAAGGCTCTCTTAGAAAGCTCAACTGAAACCTCTTTTTCTTCACCGGCTTTAAGGAATACCTTTTTAAATGCTCTGAGCTCCTTAACAGGTCTGAAGATTGTTGACTCCTTATCGGCAACGTAAATCTGAGCAATCTCTGCGCCGTCAACGTCGCCTGTATTCTTAATCTTAAACGAAACAGTAACAGTATCTGTATCCTTAATGCTGTCAGATGAAAGCTTAATATCGCTATATTCAAATGTTGTGTATGAAAGGCCGTATCCGAATGGGAAGAGCACTTCCTTATTAGCCTTATCATAGTAACGATAGCCGATATATACAGACTCTCTATGCTCACTTGTAACAGGACCGCCAGGATAATTACCGAATGTTGGGTTCTCGTCAAATGTGAACGGATATGTTTCAGATGTTTTACCTGATGGGTTAACCTTACCTGTAAGGATATTTGCAACGGCTGCACCGCCTGCCTGACCGCCAAGTCCTGAATTAAGAAGTCCCTTAACCTCATTAATCCATGGCATATGTACAACTGAACCGCCTGCAAGAACAACTACTGTATTCTTATTAGCCTTTGCAATTTCGGAAACAAGATTGTTATGGCTCTTAGGCATTTCGATATTTTCTCTATCGTAGCCTTCGCCCTCAAATTCTTCTGTAAGTCCAACAAATACAAGAGCGATATCAGCGTCATTAGCGGCCTTAACTGCCTCATTTACAAGATCAGCATTGATTTCATCCTTGCTCTTTTCATAGCCTGCGGCATAAACCATATCAACGCCAAGCTTCTTCATTTCATCATAAGCGTTATCAAGCTTAGTTGGGTTGATAACAGATGAACCTGCACCCTGGAAACGAGGAGATTTTGCCATTTCACCGATAACGGCAACCTTCTGTCCTTTCTTAAGAGGAAGAATTGCACCATCATTTTTAAGGAGCACCATTGAGCCCTCCGCAATCTTCTGTGCAAGCTTATGGTGAGCCTCAACATCATATGTATGCTTCTTCTCAAGAGCAGGCTTTGACTTAACAATAAGATCAACAACAGT
The DNA here is from genome assembly GCA_051894075.1 of Eubacterium sp. Taxonomy (GTDB): domain Bacteria; phylum Bacillota; class Clostridia; order Oscillospirales; family Acutalibacteraceae; genus Eubacterium_R. The sequence goes on along the minus strand of JBJFHZ010000080.1, from coordinate 18,036 downwards.
GTCAACTCTCTTATCAAGAATAGCCTCGTCAAGAGTGCCGTTATTAACAGCCTCAATAATTCTCTTTGTATTAAGAGCACCTGATGAAGGCATTTCAAGGTCGGTACCGCACTTAAGTCCGGGGATACGGTCAACTGATGCACCCCAGTCTGTAACGATAAGTCCCTCAAAGCCCCATTCGCCACGGAGAACCTTTTCCTGAAGCCACTCATTCTGTGAAGCATATACACCGTTGATACGGTTATATGAATTCATTATTGTCCAAGGCTGAGCCTCTTTAACACATATTTCAAATGCTGTGAGATAAAGCTCTCTCATAGCTCTTTCGTCGATAACCTCATTGATTACCATACGGAATGCTTCCTGTGAGTTACAAGCAAAGTGCTTAAGTGAAGTACCTACTCCCTTTGACTGAACACCGTTTACAAGGTTTGCAGAGCATTTACCTGCAAGATACGGGTCCTCACTGAAATATTCAAAGTTACGTCCGCAAACAGGAGAACGCTTAATATTTGTACCGGGTCCAAGGATAGTGGAAACCTGCTCCTTTAAGCATTCCTCACCGAGAGCCTCGCCCTCTTGCTTAAGCAAATCCTCATCCCAAGAGCAAGAAGATGTTGCTGCAGGCGGGAAACAGGTTGCAGGAACTGAATTTCCAAGTCCGATACCTTCAGATGTTTTCTTATCGGTATTCTGCTTACGAAGGCCGTGAGGGCCGTCAGTAATCATAATTTTCGGAAGTCCCAGCTCCGGAGCCTCCTCAAGATGCCAATAGTCGTAGCCTGAAACAAAAGCAGCCTTTTGCTCAAGCGACATTTTTTTAACGATTTCCGGGTGTTTCATAAAAACGCTCCTCTCTAAATTTTAACAACACTATTATTATACTATAAAAATATTGTCATAGCAATAATTATTTTTGTTTATTCTAACAATAAACGAATTGACTGTAATTATTGCCTATTGTATAATAATTATTAAGCAGATGTACTGAAAGGAGGTATTAGTATGAACGATGAGCAAATAAAAAAGCAGATCTCAAGGATTAATAACAAGGCTTGTATGATTTCTGCATTTCTAGGTGTTGCTTTAACAATTCCGACATATTGGATTATATTGACAATAATTCACAAAAAAATTTCAAATGACTACTACATACTTGCAAATCTGAATAGCATTGTAAATATATTTACTGTTTCTCTTGCAATTGGATTTTTTCTATTGCTGTTAATACCAATTAAGCAGTATTTGCAGGATAAATATAATTTTCACGAAAAAATCGGTCAAGGTATTGCTGTATTTATATTGATTTTCGGATTTGTTTTTTTAATTTTCGGTGCTGTATTTACTGCTTATGATACATCAAGGTGTGTTGCTGTCGGCTTGGAGGACATATATTACAGCGGTGATAATCTTAAGGGTTGGTTTTCCTATGACGATGACACAATCAAGATATATGAAATTAACGGAATTGAGTATAACGGAGAATACCGTTACGAAAAGTGCGACAGGCAGTATGCAATAGTAGTCAATGATGATTATGAAAATTATATTTCAAGCTACTTTATAGATGAGATTGACCAAAGCAGCAGCATTGATTGGAATAGCGGATCACTTGATTTATTATTATCAAAAAACAAAATCGAAGGAACATACAGGATTGAGGATTTTGAAAAAGAATTCTTAAATAAGGCATAGAAAAAGGCTGTGAAGATAGCAATTAATCTTCACAGCCTTGATTTTATTTTATCAATTCTCTGATAATTTCCTCTGCCTTTTTAACGTCTGCCTTACCTCGTGAATTTTTCATAACGTAGCCGAACATAACGTTAATAGCCTTATCCTTACCGTTTTTGATATCCTCAACAGCCTTTGGATTAGCGTCAATAGCACCTTGACAGATAGCCTTCAAATCATCGTCTGAAAGTCCTGCCAAATCCTCTGCCTTGATATACTCGGTAACGTCCTTGCCGCTTTCAAGCATTTGAGCAAGAACCTCTTTAGCCTTATTAGCTCTGATTTTTTTACTGTCAATAAGCTTTACAAGCTCTGCAAGCTGGTGGGAGGTAATCTTGATATCAAAATTCTCCTTATCCTCCTCAGTCTGCAAAACTGCATAGACAGTTGAAATAATCATATTGAGGACATTACCTGCACCTGCACCCTCATTTACGGCATCGTCAAAGAACTTCGTAACATTTCTATACTTATAAATGAGTCTTGCATTATTCTCGGGAAGCCCCATATCCTCAACATATCTTTTAAGCTTTGCGTCGGGAAGCTCGGGAAGTGTAGCTCTGATTTCCTCAACCTTTTCGGGAGAAACATAAAATCTCAAGATATCAGGCTCGGGGAAATATCTGTAATCGTCTGCATTTTCCTTTGAACGAAGAACATAAACAGTATCGCTGTTTGCGTCATAACGCATAGTTGACTGAATTATCTTTTCCCCTGCATCAAGAATATCCTCCTGTCTTTCCATTTCAAGCTCCATAGCTCTGACAATGTTGGAAAGAGAGTTGATATTTTTAATCTCTGTTCTTGTTCCCCAAGGCTCACCCGGCTGATGAATTGAAATATTTACGTCGCACCTCATTGAGCCCTCCTGCATTTTGCAGTCGGAAACGCCAACATTTCTCATAATAAGCTGAAGCTTTTCGGCATATTCCTTTGCTTCCTCGGGACTGGAAATATCAGCCATTGAAACGATTTCAATAAGAGGAACACCGCCACGATTATAGTCAACATAGGTATAACCTCCGTCGTGAACAAGCTTGCCTGCATCCTCTTCAATATGGATACGCTCAATTCTTATTTTCTTACCGGAATCAAGCTGAACATAGCCGTCAACGCAAAGGGGCTCATCAAACTGTGAAATCTGATAAGCCTTAGGCAAATCGGGATATACATAGTTTTTTCTGTCCATATGGGAGTTGTTATTAATTTTACAGTTTACTGCAAGACCCGCCTTAACTGCAAATTCAATAACCTGTCTGTTTAAAATAGGCAAGGAACCCGGCTGACCTGTACATACAGGACAGCAATGGGTATTAGGCTCACCGCCAAACTGTGTTGTACAGCCACAGAAAATCTTTGTTTTTGTGGCAAGCTCAATATGAGTTTCAATACCGCATACTAACTGATAGCTCACAGTGTAGCACCTCCCTCAAAATCCTTAACCTGAACGTCTGCATTCTTCTCATAGAAATATGCGGCATTCATTATTGTTTTCTCGGAAAACTTCTTACCGATAATCTGCATACCTATCGGCAAACCGTTGCTGTCATTTTTAACAGGAACGCTGATTGCAGGAACGCCTGTAATATTAATCGGAACTGTTGCGATATCCGACAAATACATATCAACAGGAGATGCGCCCTTGAAATTAAGAGGAAATGCAGTATTCGGAGCAGTAGGTGCTATGATAATATCGCACTGATTAAATATATCCTCAAAATCTGCAATAATATTTTCACGAAGGAGACAGGCTTTTTTGTAATAAGCATCATAATAGCCGGAAGAAAGCACGTATGTGCCAAGCATAATTCTTCTCTTTACCTCGTCGCCGAAGCCCTCTGTTCTTGTCTTTAAAATCATTTCCTCAACATCATTGAAGCTTTCCGGTCTGTATCCATAGCGAATACCGTCATATCTGCCGAGATTTGATGATGCCTCGGCACAGGCAATAATGTAATAAACAGGTAATGCCTGCTTTAAAACAGGAAGCTTAATGTCAACAATTTCAGCACCGTTATCCTCAAAGAATTTTACTGCCTCAAAAATTGCGTCCTTGATTTCTCCGTTGATGCCGTCAAAATATTCCTGCGCAATGCCGATTTTCATACCCTTGATATCTGCTTTATCAAGACCGTCTGCAATATTTCCGAAATCGAAATCAACACTTGTTTGGTCATTACTGTCAACACCTGAAATTGTGTCAAATACGATTGCGGCATCCTTTACTGAATTTGAAAGCACACCTATCTGGTCAAGTGACGAGCCATAGGCAATAAGACCGTAACGTGAAACTGCACCGTAGGTAGGCTTAAGCCCAACGATACCGCAGAATGATGCAGGCTGACGAACAGAGCCACCTGTGTCGGAGCCAAGACCGTAAGCGGCAATATTAGCACATACAGCAGATGCAACACCGCCCGATGAACCGCCTGTTACGTGGTTAGTATTTCTCGGGTTAAGGGGTGCACCGTAGCAGCTTGTTTCACTTGTTGAGCCCATAGCAAACTCATCCATATTGGTCTTACCAAGCATTACTGCGCCCTGAACCTTTAATTTGGTCCATACGGTTGAATCATAATAAGGTCTGAAGCCCTCAAGTATTTTTGAACAGCAGGTGGTAAGGTCACCGTCAGAGCAGATATTATCCTTTAAGGTCATAGGAATACCTGTTAAAAGAGTTGACTTACCCTCTGCTATCATTTTGTCGGCTGCCTTTGCATTTTCAATGGCCTTATCAAAGGTAGTTGAAACATAGGCGTTATATTTTTTATTATCCTGCTCAATGGCGGAAATGTACTTTTCTGTCAACTCAACAGAAGAAATTTCACCTGCTGAAAGCATTTTTGATAAAGGGGCAATAATTTCTCTCATTTATATACCTCCCTTTACGCAGAACATACCCTTTGAACCGTTGACATTTGAAAGAATTTTTTCATTAGGCAGTGATTCCTTAACAACGTCCTCCCTGAACTCTTCACAGGGAGTTGCCTTTGAGGATACGTTTCTGATTTTATCAGCATCGCCCTCAACAGAGTTATTGATTGTGTCTGCAAAGGCGATAATATCGTCCATATCTTTTATAATTTTGTCAAGCTCTTCGTCTGAAAAATCAAGACGTGCCAAACGTGCAAGCTTTAAAACTTCATCTTTGCTAATCATAGTACACCTCACGGTATTAAAAAATTATAATTCAACAATGCTCTCTCGGCACAGTGCGCATTGTGCGCGTGCCGACGTAGCCGAGGGGATTATCAAGGGGAATTAAAAAACATCTTTGATGTTTTCTCCCCTTGATTTGCTTTCTTTGTTTCATTTCTTTCGCAACCCGAAAGAAATGAAAAACCCTGCGTTAGCAGAAAAAGGAAAATAAGTTTATTTTCTTAATTTTATGTGAACTTCTCTTAATTGCTGTTCGGTGATTTCGTTAGGCGCACCGCACATAAGGTCCTGAGCCTTTCCGTCCATTGGGAAAGGAATAACCTCTCTGATATTTTCCTCATTTCTGAGAAGCATTATCATACGGTCAATACCGGGAGCCATACCTGCATGTGGCGGAGCACCGAACTGGAATGCAGTATAAAGAGCACCGAATTTTGCCTTAAGCACCTCTTCATCATAGCCTGCAATTTCAAATGCCTTTTTCATAATGTCAATATCGTGATTTCTTACTGCACCTGAAGAAAGCTCTACACCGTTGCAAACGATATCATACTGATATGCAAGAATTGTAAGCGGGTCCTGATTTTCAAGAGCATCAAGTCCGCCCTGAGGCATTGAAAACGGGTTATGGGTAAAGCCGATTTTCTTTTCCTCTTCCTTATATTCAAACATTGGGAAATCATTAATGAAACAGAAACGGTAAGCATTCTTTTCAATAAGGTCAAACATTTCACCGAGCTTTGTTCTGATTTGTCCTGCATAATCAGCTGCCTTTGCCTCAGCATCGGCAATAAAGAAAATTGTATCTCCTATTTCAAGTCCTGCCAAAGCTGCAAGCTCTGCCTTCATATCGTCGGGAATAAACTTGTCAATAGGTCCCTTATATGTCTTATCCTCCTGAACAAGAAGATATCCAAGACCGCCCATACCGATAGACTGTGCGAATTTAAGCAGCTTTTCGTGCTTACCCTTTGAAATTTCCTCGTGCACCTTAATTGCTCTTACTGTCTGGCCGTGGAAGGGCTTGAATGTACATCTCTGGAAAAATTCCGTAACATCAACTATTTCAAGCGGGTTTCTCAAATCCGGCTTATCCGTACCGTATTTGAGCATAGCCTCCTTGTAGCTGATTACAGGGTAAGGAGCCTCTGTAACGGCATAACCCTGGGGTGCAAATTTCTTAAAGGTCTTTGTCAAAACCTCCTCGCCTACTCTGAATACATCCTCCTGTGTAGCAAAGCTCATTTCAAAGTCAAGCTGATAGAACTCACCGGGAGAACGGTCTGCTCTTGCATCTTCATCACGGAAGCATGGAGCAACTTGAAAATACCTGTCAACACCTGACACCATAAGAAGCTGCTTGTACTGCTGCGGTGCCTGTGGAAGAGCATAAAATTTGCCTTTATGAACTCTTGACGGAACAACATAATCTCTTGCACCCTCAGGTGATGATGCACAGAGGATAGGAGTCTGAATTTCAAGGAAGCCCATCTCTGTCATAGTCTGACGAAGATATGATATAACATTGCTTCTGAAAATCATATTGTCCTTAACCTTCTGATTTCTCAAATCAAGGAAACGGTACTGAAGTCTTTTATCCTCTCTTGTTTCCTTTGATGTCTGAATTTCAAAGGGAAGAGGCTGACGAACCTTACCAAGCGTAGTAACCTTTTTTGCCTCAACCTCAATAGTACCTGTTGCAATTTTAGGGTTAACGGTTTCCTCGTCTCTTTTCTCAACAGGACCTTCGATAGAAAGACAATCTTCCTTTGAAATACCGTCAAGAAGAGATGTGTCACGCATTACAACCTGCATAACGCCATACATATCTCTAAGGTCGATAAATGATACGCCGCCGTGGTCTCTGATATTCTCTACCCAGCCTGCAATTCTTACACTGCTGTCAATATCAGCCTCGGAAAATTCTCCGAGATTTTTTGTTCTGTAAACAGTTGAAAATTCCATAAAAAAATCTCCTTTTGTAAAATCACAAATAAATAAAAACAGCAGTCTCAAGTCCAATAGGACGAAAGACTGCTTCCGTGGTACCACCTAAATTAGCTGCAAATCGCAGCTCACTCAATGGAATTAACGCTTCCACACGTTCGGATTTACTGACACATAAATCAATGTGCTTTCTGCCGAAGGCTCCGAGATGTTTTTCACCGATTTCGCCTACTGCCTCGCACCGACCGACAGCTCTCTGAAAAGCTCTAAAGGGTTACTCTTCTCTTCATAGCTCATAATATATCGCAAATATAATAACACTAAAATCTTAATTAGTCAACATTTTGTTTTTATCTTTGGCAATTAATTGAGTTTAATTCCTGTTGAATTAGAAAAATGATACTTTTCATCATCGGTAGTATAGCAAAAATAATATTTTTCGCCATTGCTTGAAAACTCAACTGCTCTTTCGTTTGGTGAAACATCCTGTGGGTTATCAGTAATACTGAAATTCACCTTTTTGCTTTTTCCTGACACCGTTATATAATAATCCGTGTCACTGTACATAATGCTTCCTTTATCGCAAATATAAGACAGGGAATATTTATATTTATCTTCTTCGGATTTTTTTAAATATGTAACTCCGATTGTATCATCAGATGTGGTGAAAATACATATCTCGTGGTCATCATCAATTTTAACGGCTTTATCAATGCTCTCAACCTGAAAGCCTTCACTTTCCTCAATAACAAAAGGAAGCTCTTCTTTAGTATATTCTCTATTAGTATGGCTAATCAGCTGAACAACAGATATAAATGCAATGATACAAAGTATAACAAGTATAATCTTTTTATGGATAGGCATTTTGATTTTTTTAATTTCCTGACTAACACTGACAGTTGGCGGAACAACAGTATTGTAGCTTCGGATTTCAATAAGCTTTAATTCATCAGCCTCTATTGCTTTTATGTATTCCTCTGACTTTTTCGCAATATCAAATTCAGGAGAAATTGAGCATACACATTTGAAGCATTCCGACGCCTCTGCCATCTTACCGCTATAGTACAGGGTTATACCCTTATAGTATTGCATAATGCTTTTATAAGAATTTTTTTGGTTTGGATGGCTCATACAAGTATCCAAATACTCAAGTGCCTTTTCATAATCACAACCGATAAAGGTAAGAAAAAAATTACATCTTGCAGTTAAATTTTCAGCCTCTGATTTTTTGATTTTTGCACCTTTAATAAATGATAACAACTCTTCACTTTTACTTTTACAAAGATTAAAGTCACCGCCTATAAATGCCGAAGCCAACACATCTGTATAATAAAAAACTCTTACAGACGTTGTCAGCTTAGACTGAAGAGCGTTTAGCCCTATGCTTATGCTTTTTTGATAATCGCCTATAAATCTACTGACAAGCATATCTCTCCCCAAATCATTACGACGGAAAATGCCTTTGCTTACAGTAAAATAAAGCTTTGGGTCACATTCATCAAAAAGCAGTCCGTTTATTTTTGCCGTGATAAGAAAATTACCCAGCCAAATAAAAATCGGTATTAACGCACAAACAATAACCCTTACTATGAAGCTTTCAATAAAAACACCTAATACTAATGCAATAGCGATAGTTCCAATCACCGATATTCTTTTTACAGTCTTATATTTTCTTATAAGCTTTAATGCTCTGCTTTCATCCATCGGTTTTCTTCCCCTTTTTACATTCTGTTAAGAAGTATTTTTCAAATAACTTCTTGAATAAATTTTACCAAATCCTCCTAAAAAACACAATATAAAAAATGAAATACGGTGGAACATATCTAATCAGATAAAAAGCAATTGTTTTTCAAAATAAAGCAGCATAAACTACACAGCAAAAAAGAGATTGCTAAATAGCAATCTCTCATTTTGTAATCATTAAACTTTAATCTTTTTTGCTTTCGGCTTCTGTCTGAATTGTTTCACCCTTTGACTTATAGTCGTCATATCTGTTTTTAAGCTTACTGTATTCGCCTGTTTCCATATTTTTCATTAAAACAGTCTTACCGTCAAAGGAGATATAATACTCTCCTACAGGAGTAAGCTTATAGGTAGGCTTACCGTCGTCAGTAGTAACGTCACTTCGGCTCATAACATTAGCGGCAACCTTAACATATTTTTTGCCGTCAATATCAACACCGCTGCCTGCAACCATAAAGGAATAGTCATCCTCAACCTTGTCAAGACCTAACTCCTCTTTAGTATATGCGTTTTCTATATAATCAAGAGCATCTGCATCTTTTATAACAGCCTGTTCCGTTTCAATAACCGCAGTTGTAGAAGATGCTTTACTGCTATCATCATCCTTCTTTGAAGAACAAGCAACAAAAACCGTGCCTATAATAAGGACAGACAGAATAATTGCTAAAACTTTTTTCATAACAACCACCATTAAGAAGGAAGAAATTAATCCTCGTCGTCCTCGTCCTCGTCACATTCGCACATTTCAAACTCAAGCTTTTCGCCGCAATTAGGACAGTTGATTGAGCCTTCCATAACAGTATCGCCGTCAACTGTGAAAACCTCGTTACAAAGAGGACATTCAACCTCAAATTCATCGTCATCACAGCAATCGCAATCGTCATCACAGTCACATTCGCCGTAAACCTCGTCCTCAAGCTCTGCAAGGTCCTCGTCAACAGCGTCAACCTGCTCTGCAAGAAGCTCCATACCCTCTGTCATATCGTCAATATCCTCAACAAGATTTGACAAGACGTCAACGATAGCGTTGAAAACCTTTGTTTCTTTTTTATTAGCATCAAGGTCAAGTCCGTCGAGGAGACCCTTGAGATATCCTAAGCTTTCTGTAGTTTCCATAGATAAAACTCCTTATATATTACAATATCAATTTGTATTTTGTGATTATGCTCTTTCCATATATTCACAGGTTCTTGTATCAATTCTAATCATATCGCCCTCATTAATGAAAAGAGGAACTCTGATTTCAGCACCTGTTTCAACCTTTGCAGGCTTAAGGGTATTTGTAGCAGTATTGCCCTTAAGACCGGGCTCTGTCTCTGTAACCTGAAGTGTTACAAATGTAGGAGGCTCAACACCGAAAACCTTGCCCTTGTAGGAAAGAATACGGCAAACCTCATTTTCCTTAACGAACTTAAAGTTGTCGGAAAGGTCAGCCTCTGCAACGGGAACCATATCAAAGGTCTCGTTATCCATAAAATAGTAAAGGCCTTCGTCATTATAAGAATAAGACATTTCTCTTCTTTCAATAAATGCAGTCGGGAACTTTGCTGATGGGTTGTAGCTCTTTTCAGTTACTGCACCTGTGATAACATTCTTTGTCTTTGTTCTGACAAATGCTGCACCCTTACCGGGCTTTACGTGTTGAAATTCAATAACCTGTAATACGTTACCATCCTCTTCGAATGTAACGCCGTTTCTGAAATCACCTGCTGATACCATATAATTTACCTCCGAGATATTATTATCATTAAAATTTCAATTATTACCTACATTTTATATTATTTCCATCAATAAATCAATACCCATTTTATAACTATCCTTGCCGTAGCCGCAAATTTGCTTTACGCAAACATCGGTTATGACAGAATTTTTGCGAAAATCCTCTCTTTTGTGTATATCCGACATATGCACCTCAACAAAGGGAGTAAACTCATTTACAGCCTCAATAGCGTCACGGATAGCATAAGAATAATGAGTATACGCCCCTGCGTTTATAACAACACCGTCAAACTCATCCTTGCTTTCGTGGATAACGTCAATAATATCACCCTCGTGATTTGACTGAAAAAATGACATCTTGGCACCCTGTGCCTTGCCGTAAAGCTTTAATTCGTCGTTAATCTGCTTAAGGGTTTCTCCGCCGTAAACATTCTTTTTTCTTATTCCGGTCATATTGAGATTAGGACCGTTTATAACAAGTATTTTTTTCATTGACATAATATCACCTAAAAATAATAGGAGCGATAAAAACCGCTCCTATATGTATAAAGTCTTATTTATACTTTCTCTTACGAGCAGCCTCGCTCTTCTTTTTACGAGCAACTGAAGGCTTTTCATAATGCTCTCTCTTGCGAACTTCCTGGATAATACCGTCACGAGAAGTCTGGCGCTTAAAGCGTCTGAGTGCACTGTCGAGAGACTCGTTCTCTTTAACTTTTACCTGGCTCATTTCATTCCCTCCCTCCGACCGCTTCGGGGGTATTTGATACTCTTTTTCAATATCCGAGTGAGATTATATACAAAAAGGCTGTAAAAGTCAAGTATTTTAACGAGAAATATATAAAACAATCCAAAAATTATGAAATCAGCCGCTTGATGTCGAAGAAAATAATCTGATTTTTTCATTGCAAATATTACATTACATATTAAAATATAACTCAATGACAGATGAAATAAATAAAAGACATACGAGAAAAACCGCTTGAAGCTTATTTCAAGCGGTTTTTAAATCATTTATTTAGTCGAAACTGTTTTTACTGCTGACCAGCCGGAATAAATTTTCTGATTTGCAACTACCTTGTAGGTACGTACTCTTACGTAATATTTCTTGTTTTTCTTCAAGCTTTTAAGAGTTTTGCTTGTTTTACCGGCACCGGTTACTTTAACGGTCTTTGTCTTGCTCTTTGTGAATTTGCTTGATGTTGAATACTGAATTTCATAGCCCTTTACACCTGAAACCTTTTTCCATGTTGCCGTTACAGATGTTTTTGTTTTCTTTTTAAGCTTAGTAACCTTTGATGCTTTAGGCTTATTTGCCTGAATAGCGGAAATATTAAGGCTATCGTTTGTTCCGACAAACTGACCTATTCCAAGTGATGCTTTAATGTCATTAATATTTGTAGGAGCCGTTGTTGCAACAAGATCTGCTACAAAATTGCAGGCACCTGAACCATACCAGAAGCCCATATGCTGAACACCTTTGATAAACCAAGTGTTTTCGGGGAAAGCACATGTTGACGCATCAACAATCTCATCAAGTGATGCATACTTGTTTTTCTCTGTTTTTGATGAAGGAAGTGTTTTTCCGTAATCTGCAACAGTTGCACCTAAGGAAGCATATTTTGTTTCAATCAAAACATCTGACTGTGCATTACAATCTGATGTGGCAGGGATACCGGGTATACCGTAGTTTGCAACAATGGCAATCTGCACGCCCTTGTTTTTAATCTCTGTTATATTCTGAACAAGTCTGCCCTGAACAGCGTGGTAATTTGAAATTTTTGCATAAAGGCCACTGCTCTTATCAAGGAAGCCGATAGCACTCATTTTTTCAACAGCGGCATCAAAGCAATCATAAGGAATAAACTCCCACATTACCGGCGTACAGCCGAAAGCAGGATAAAGAACATTCATATACAGATATTTAAGAAGCTCGGGATCATTTTTAATCTGATTGAGCAAATTGCAAAGATTGTCAACAGTTGCCGTTGCCGTTTCGGAAATCCAGGTAAGTCTTGACAAATCAAAGCTGTTGTTTCTCAAAGAGGTTGTAATATCAGCAACATATTTAATAACAGTATTCCTGTCAATTACAATATCCTGAGCAAAAAGCCTGCAAATTCCTACGCCGTTAAATGCACCGTTGAGATATACAATTTTTTCAATCTCATTATCGTTTTTATGAGCATCAACATAAGCGGAAACCACAACAGTACCCTCTGAACCGCCGATTAAGGTTACCTTGCTCTTACCTGTCTGCTGCTTAACGATTTCAATAAAACTATCAAGCTTTTCTCCGTTTTCACAGGCATCAATACGCCAGTCATAATTAAAGGCGTAAACATTTTCAGCCCCTACCCTTTCGGTTATGGCTTTCCATACTGCAGGCTCACTGGACTGCTCGCTGTCAAGAAAGTCCTTATGATTTGCAAGGCTGTCGGTCCAGTAATTTGCAATACCTGTATCAGGTGCAGGATTACCATCCTTATCGCAAGCCATTTCATTATAGCCCTCAAGAAGTCTTGAAAACTGGTCCATAAATTTAACAGGGTCCTTAATATTTCCCTGTGTTGCGTCAAGCAATGCATGGAGAACATCATTGTTTGAAGTAAACAAGGAGCCTATATCAAAGGAACCAAGCAATTCTCTGTCATCCGAATCGGGATTTCTGTAAATAGCAGAACCTCCCAAGCCATGCACAACAACCACAGGAGTTACACTGTTACCGGCAAACGCAACCGATGTGCAGGAAAATACCATTACCACAGAAAGCACTGTGCAAAGGATTTTCGTTATAACCTTTTTCATAAACATTACCTCTCACAAAAATTAATTACAGGTTAATTATATTCTTTGAATAGAGGTTTGTCAAACTGTTATTTTACATTTGTATAAATTCAGTTCGATTTTCTTTATGTCTTTTTATTTAAAAATAGACTTGCAATACATACGTAAAATAAGTATTATAATATTGTAGTTTGAATAAATTATAATATTTATTCAAGGTAATTTATAATTATTGCGGAGAAAGCATTATGAACAACAATTCTTTTTCAAACCAAAAAAATGAGCAGTATGCAAAAGCGTGTCTTATTTTTGCCAAAAGGCTCGGATTAATTGATGACGACAGCCTTGAAGCCGCAAAAAAAAGATGTGATGCCGAAAATGCAAAAAGAGAGATTCAGCTGAAAAAAGGTGAAATCTTTTATGGCTTAACCCACTATTCTTTTTCTGCATACTTACAGCACGAGCTGACAAAATTCAGGCTTGACTTTGTTTCGGAAGACGAAAAAATAAAAAAGTCCTACAGCTACAAAGAAATATCCCGCAGAGACGCAAAGGATTTCTTTAAGAAGAATAAGGATTTATTCACAAGATATAACGGCGACCGTTTCACCTTTAAAGAGGTGAAAATGATTATCGAAAAGAAAATAAGGGAGGAGGAGTACGAAAATGAAATCAACAGTATATTATGTCAGCTCGCTGACAGGTAATGACAAAAACAGCGGTCTGTCCCCCGATTCTCCCTTTGAAACTCTTAATAAAATTAACGAGACTGCTCTTTGCCCGGGCGATAAGGTTTTGCTTGAAAAAGGCTCTGTATTTAAGGGTCAATATCTTCATATAAAAAATTGCGGAGATTATCAGCAGGATATTATTGAAATCGGTGCATACGGCAGCGGTGCAGACCTGCCACGAATTGATACCGACGGAAGCGGAGTATGGTATCAGGATTACGGTGTACAGCTTGACTTCCCCGGTCATGTATACAAGGGCGATGTTTCCTCTGCCATTTTACTTTACGATACCGAAAACATTTTAATTCACGATATTGAAATAACTAATTACGAGGAATTTACAACGGTGGAAGACTACTGTGCCGCAGATAAAATGGACCGCACGGGCGTTGCGGCTGTTGCAAAAAACAGAGGTACACTCCGCAATATTACCCTTTGCGGACTTTTCATTCACGATGTCAGCGGAAATGTTTACAACAAGCATATGAATAACGGCGGTATTTATATGACCTCCTTTAAGCCTGATGATGAAGAAAAAACAGGCGTTGCAAGATATGACGGTGTTACGGTTAAGGACTGCTTTGTACAAAATGTCAGCAGATGGGGAATTGCGGTAGGCTATACATACTGCCACAAAAAATTCAGCAGCACTGAGCTTCAGGAGGAAGCCTTCAAAAAATACGGCAACGAAAATATTTTGATGACAAATAATTATGTAAAATATGCAGGCGGTGACGCTATTACCCCTATGTATGCACTCAAACCGCTTATTGAACACAATACAGCTGACTCCTGCGCAACAGAAATGAATGACCGAGTTTTCCGTCATCCCGGTAAACGTATGGGCAAGGTTGCAGCGGCAATTTGGCCGTGGAAATGTAAGGACGCTCTGTTTAGATTTAACGAGGTTTTGGACACAAAGCTTAACCAAGACGGTATGGCATACGACGCCGATTCCGGAGACGGTACTGTATACGAACATAATTACAGCAGGCAGAATGAGGGAGGTTGTATTATGTTTTGTATGCAACAGGCAATACATAATAAATTTGTAAATAACGTAAGCTATGACGATTTAGGAGGAATAATCAGCCCCGTAAAAAATCCCGACGCTTATGTGGCTAATAATCATTTTTATATCCGTGACGGTGTTCCTCTTAAGCGCAGGCGAATGCACAGCGGTAAAATGGTTTTTAAGGACAACACAATAACATCTATTGAAAAACAATAAACAGTTGAGGTAACATTTATGGAAAATAAAAAAGGCAGAGTAACAATCCCAACCGACACAGACGTTGTTAAGGAAACGCTGGAAATTATGAACGAATGGGGCGCAGACGCAATACGTGACTGCGACGGCACAGAGTTTCCGCAGGAGCTCAAGGACACAGGTGCAAAGGTTTACGCTACATATTACACCACAAGAAAGGATAACGAATGGGCAAAAGCAAATCCGGATGAAATTCAGCAGATGTATATTATGACATCATTCCACACAGCAGTTGATGACAAGCTTGAAATTCATCTTATGGACCATCTTTATCCCGATATGCTCAAGGTAAATACCCGTGATGACATAAAAAAATGGTGGGAGGTTATAGACCGTACAACAGGAGAAACAGTACCATACGGTGAATGGTTGTATGATGAGAAAAGCGGTAATGTTGTCATCGCTCCCGCAAAGAAATTCCACGAATACACAGTAAGCTTTCTTGCCTACATTATGTGGGACCCTGTACATATGTACAACTCAGTTGTAAACGAATGGAAGGACGTTGAGCCTCAGATTACCTTTGATGTCCGTCAGCCTAAAACAAGGGCACATTCTCTTAAGCGTTTACGCCGTTTTCTTGAAACGCACGAATATGTTGACGTTGTAAGATTCACAACTTTTTTTCATCAGTTCACCCTTGTTTTTGATGAGCTTGCAAGAGAAAAATTTGTTGACTGGTTTGGCTATTCTGCGTCGGTCAGTCCATACATTTTAGAGCAGTTTGAAAAAGAGGTGGGCTATCCCTTCAGACCCGAATATATCATTGACCAAGGCTATATGAATAATATGTACAGAGTTCCGTCAAAGGAATTTAAGGATTTTCAGGCTTTCCAAAGGAGAGAGGTTGCAAAGCTTGCCAAGGAAATGGTAGATATTGTTCACGAATACGGCAAGGAAGCTATGATGTTTATGGGCGACCACTGGATCGGTATGGAGCCCTTTATGGATGAATTTGCATCTATCGGTCTTGATGCTGTGGTAGGTAGTGTGGGCAACGGTTCAACGCTCCGTTTGTTCAGCGATATCAAGAATGTTAAATATACCGAGGGCAGATTTCTCCCTTACTTCTTCCCCGATGTATTCTGTGACGGTGGAGATCCCATCTATGAGGCAAAGGTTAATTGGGTTACTGCCAGACGTGCTATTTTAAGAAGTCCTATTCAGCGTATCGGCTACGGCGGATATTTGAAGCTTGCTCTTAAATTCCCTGAATTTGTGGATTACATCAAGGATGTTTGTAATGAATTCCGTACTCTTTATGACAACATTCAGGGCGTTACTCCATACTGTGTTAAGAAGGTTGCTGTTCTTAACTGCTGGGGCAAAATGCGTGCCTGGAGCAATCATATGGTACACCACGGTCTTTACTACAGACAGAACTATTCCTATTTCGGAATTATTGAGGCACTCAGCGGTGCACCCTTTGATGTATCATTTATCAGCTTTGACGACATCCGTGAAAACAAGGATTTCTTAAAGAGCTTTGACGTTATCATAAATGTCGGTGACGCAGATACCGCTCAGTCAGGCGGAGAAAACTGGATTGACGAGGAAATTATTACTGCCGTAAAGGAGTTTGTTTATAACGGCGGCGGCTTTATCGGTGTCGGCGAGCCTGCTGCTCATCAATGGCAGGGCAAGTTCTTCCAGCTTGACGATATTCTCGGAGTTGAGGAGGAAAACGGCTTTACTCTCAACACCCGCAGATATAATACAGAGGAGCATAGAGACCACTTTATACTTGCAGATACAGACGGTGAGGTTGACTTCGGCGAGGGCAAAAAGAATATTGTTGCACTTGAAGATACAACTGTTCTTATCCAAAATGCAACAGAGCTTCCATTTGCCGTAAGACACGCAGAGGAGATACAAATGGCTGTTAAATCCTTTGGAAAAGGCAGAGGCGTTTATATCAGCGGTCTCCCCTACAGCTTCAAAAACAGCCGTGTGCTTTACCGTGCAGTGCTTTGGTCTGCAAATGCGGAAAATGAGCTTAACCGTTGGTTTTCAACAAATTACAACGTTGAGGTTCACGCTTATGTTAAAAACGGCAAATACTGCGTCGTAAACAATACCTACGAGCCACAGGATACTACTGTTTACGTAGGAGACGGCAGTAGCTTTGACCTTCATCTTGACGCAAACGAAATCAAATGGTATCAAATATAATTTCAGATATTCAGATTTATAATTTTTAATTCAAGTCCTTATAAAACAAACATTCCCTGCTCATAATAAAAGCAGGGAATTTTTTATTTAGCTTCACAGCCTTACATAACGTAAAAAAGGATGATATATTTTGCAGTACAGTAAGGTTGAAATTTGCGGTATTAACACAAGCGAGCTAAAGGTTTTAAAGGAAAAGGAGAAAATTGAACTGCTGAAAAAAGCTCACAACGGAGACAAAAAGGCACGTGACGAGCTTATTCAGGGAAATTTAAGACTTGTACTGTCTGTCATTCAGCGTTTTGCCAACAGAGGAGAAAATATGGACGACCTTTTTCAAGTTGGAGTTATCGGTTTAATAAAAGCCATTGATAACTTTAATTTGGATTTAGATGTAAAATTTTCCACATATGCGGTACCGATGTGTATAGGTGAAATACGCCGTTACCTAAGGGATGATAATGCCGTCAGGGTTTCACGCTCAATGCGAGATACGGCATACAAGGCAATGCAGGTTAAGGAAAAGCTAACGAATGAGTACGGAAAGGAGCCGACGGTGGAGCAAATTGCCAAGGAGCTTGATATGAAAAAAAGCGACGTTGTCCTTGCACTTGAAGCAATCGTTGACCCTGTTTCCCTTTACGAGCCTGTATATTCCGACGGCGGTGATACAATCTATGTTATGGATCAGGTGGGCGACAGCAATACCGACTCGGACTGGATAGACGAAATTATGATAAAGGACGAAATCAAAAAGCTTGACGACCGTGAGCGAAA
>JBJFHZ010000079.1:0-9525 GCA_051894075.1 Eubacterium sp. | reverse complement strand
TCGAGCCGAGAGGGGTGTTCTCTCGGCTCGAATTTTTGTGGATATGTAGTGCAATTTTCGTTAATTTTATGTTTTTAATGTATTTAGGCGCCCACTATGCGATTTTTTCGAGTCCCGAAAGTGGCTTAAATAGGGCGTTTTGAAATTTTTTAATGCAAAAAAACACCAACCTCAGCAGCAGCCTCCATCTTAAATCTGTTGAGAGCTTCCTTAGCCTCAGGTACTACGTTTTTACCGCTTGCCATTTTGAATACACCTCTTTTTCTTTTTATTGCAAAAGTGAATATTGCCTACTGAATTTCAATAAACAGTTTTCGCTCTTGCAAGTATAGTTTATGAAGTGTATTCTTTTTTACTATTGAAAAATTTTTACAAAAAATCAGAAATAATCACAATCTTGATATAATATAAAATGTTAAAAAGATATGATATAGCATGGTCGATCTTACTTTCTTTTTTATTGAAAATATTATAAAAATGTTGTATTATTATATTGAAAAATGAAAGCCGGTTTAAAATTATGAAAGCATTTGATGTTGATAATACAATAAAAGCATTTGATTTTGATAATACAATATATAACGGCGAAAGTTTTTTGACTTTTTTCTGTTCAGCATAAAATATAATCCAAAGGTGGCAAAATATATTCTGAATGCTTGGAATTCATTGGCACTGACTTAAAACTTTATTAATGAGGAGAAAAAATGAAAGAAAAGGTATATGAATTTTTGACAACAATCCCAAAGGGTAAGGTTGTAACCTACGGTCAGATAGCTGAATATTTAGGAAATAAGAGGCTTGCAAGGGTTGTGGGAAATATTCTTCACAGTAATCCCGACGGTGATAAATATCCCTGCTACAAGGTGGTTGACAGCAAGGGAAATTTATCAAAAAGCTATGCCTTTGGCGGAATTGAAAAGCAAAAAGAAAGGTTAGAAAATGACGGTATCATTGTCTGTGATTATAAGGTTGATTTAGAAAAATACAAGTTTAATACAGTGATTTAGAGGCCGAGAATTTTCTCGGCTTTTTATAGTCCTAAAATATGTACTCTTTTCAAATTCATCTGTAAAATGAAATTTTATTGTGATAGTATGAACTTGAAAAGGAGAGAATTATCATGAAAAATATTTACAGAAATTACGTTCATAAGGATTTTTCCTATTTACTTGCGTCAAATGATGAAACGGTAGCAGTTAAGGAAATCTTAGATGGCGGCAGAACTGTTGAATATTATATTCCTCATGAAAAACAAAGTGCTAAAAATACTAACAATGCTGATGTTGAAAGAGAGGTTTTGAAAAGAAACAAGAGCAATAAAACTGCTTCATATGTTGACAAGATGTCAAATCCTTCTTATAAATATGCTTTTTCAAGATTATCCGAGGAATACCACGATAAATCCTGCTCTTTAGTCAGGAGCATACCACAATACGAGCTTGATTATACAATGCTATATTCCGATAGCTATAATTGGTGTCCCAGATGCTATAAAACTGCTTTAATTCGTTACGGTGTGGGCGGTGATGTAAAGCTCCTTGACAGATATGTTGATTTTTTCAAGTCGGTAAAAGCAAGTAAAGAGCTTCTCCATTTTCTTATAATTGAAAAGCAGGCAAAGCTATGGATAGTTTCTACTGAGACAATGCAAATTAAAGTGAATGATGACACCTGGAGAGTGACGAAAAAAGGTGATAAGTATACCTTAATGCATAATAATTATTACATAAACGAGTCCGGCAAAAGAGTTATTCAAAAAACATTTCATTTGCAGGCAAAGAATATTAATTCCTTTAAAACCTGTGTTAATATAATTTCAAGCTACTCTTGGAACAAGCATATTGAAAAGCAGACCGAAAAGCAGGCTTTAATTGAAAAAGCAAATAAGCGCAGACTGTTAATATTTGAGCTTTCAAACGACTGCTTTGTAGAAAATTTTATGTATGTAAAAAACAAATATTTGTTTTCGGAAAAGTTTGTTTATCTTGATAACAGGGACTATGATGCAGACATTTTCTTGGAGAAAAATAATATAAAGATAAATTTCCTTGATGAATACATAATGACAAATGGTAACTATAGATGGATAGTCTGCAAGGTACCGAAAAGATATCTAACAGGCTTTTATTCTGCTATGAGGCAGATAAGCGGCTTTATGTTGAAAAAGCACGATTATGAATATTTTGAAGCATTGAGAGAATTTATTGAAATAAAATAATCATATGATATAATTAGTGTATAAACAAATAAAAAGGGTAGGCAGATTTTATGGTATTGTATTTTACAGGTACAGGCAACAGCAGATATGTTGCCGAAAGGATTGCTTCAATAATAAATGACGACTGCGTTAATCTTTTTGATAGGATTAAAGAAAAGGATTATTCCGAAATAAAATCTGACAGAGATTTTGTAATAGTATCTCCCACATATGGCTGGCAGATACCACATATTCTCAGAGATTGGCTAAAAGGCGTTAAGCTTTCCGGCAGCAGGAAAATCTATTTCATTATGACCTGCGGAGGAGAAATCGGCAATGCTTCAAAATATCTAAGCAGGCTTTGCAAAGAGATAAATATGGATTATATGGGCTGTGCCGAAATACTTATGCCCGAAAACTACATAGCACTTTTTGACGCTCCGGAAAAAGCAGAGGCTTTAAAGATTATTGAAAAGTCAGAGCCTGACATTGAAAAAACCGCACAAATAATTTTAAAGGGAAAAGCTATTTCCGAAAAATCAATCGGTGCAATTGACAAGATAAAAAGCAGCATTGTAAATGCTGTTTACTATCCTTTGCTTATCCATTCAAAGAAATTTACCGTGTCCGATGATTGCATTTCCTGCGGGAGATGTGTTAAATCCTGTGTGATGTGCAACATAAAATTAGCAGACGGCAAGCCTGTTTGGGACGATAATTGCACACATTGTATGGCTTGCATATGCTCCTGCCCGAAAGCTGCAATAGAGTACGGAAAATCGAGTGAAGGCAAGCCAAGATATACCTGCCCGAAATAAGCATAATTTTTATAGCAGATAATTTAACAAAAACAATTTGACAATAATGTATTTTTGTACAGTAATATAACTATGTCCAAAAATACACTATTGTCTTTTTTGTATTATATGATATAATATACTATAAGGCTAACTATAATCTTTAAAAGATAAATTAGTTCGGAGGAGATTTTGTGAGAAAATTGCTGTGTGTTCTTTTATGTGCAGTAATTGTTATCGTGATTGCTGTTCCTATGAGAATATCAATGGAAAAGGGCAAAAAATCAGCAGAGGTCAGAGTATTCTGTGAGGCGGTTACTGCGCTTAATAAAAAGTATGACGACTCACCGAAATACTCTGTTTTAAAATTTAATGAGGATGGAGAAAAAATTGCGGGAGCCGCTAATAACAGGCTGATACTTAAAGGCGAGAAAACAGAAAGTGAAAGGGCGATAGATTGCGTTAGGGGTATTGGCTATACAATTTTTCAGTACGAAAATACTGTGGATATGCTTTCTGATTTTAAAGCCTTTTCAGAGCAGGGCTTAACAGTTCAAAAGGATAATATTCTTTATTGCTGTGAGGATTCTGCCGAGCTGAATTATGACAGCGAAAATGCAAATTGGAGCTACGTAAGTTGCGGAGTGGATTATGTAAAAAAATTAGTGTCAAAATACAGCCAGATAGGTGAAGGCAATGATGACGAGGAAGGCGACAGTTCCCCAACGGAAATTCCTAATTTGAGCGGAGACGAAATTGTTGTAGGCATAATGGATTCGGGTATTGATACAAGCCACGAAGTTTTTACCGACAGATATGTTGAAAATAATGTGAATTTCAGCACCAGCGGAAAGGAGAACAGTTCCGCTGACGATAACGGTCACGGCACGTCGGTAGCAAGTGTTGTTGTTCAAAGCACCACAGATAATGTTAAGGTAAGGCCGTATAAGGTTCTTGACAACGCAGGCACCTGTTCTTCCTCAGAGGTGGTTGCCGCCTGTGAATATATACTTGCACAGGAGGATAAGCCGGATATTATAAACATTAGCTTTACCGGATATGCTCAGGAGGAAACCGTTATTGAAAATGAAGCTGTTGGCAGGCTTGCCGACGCAGGAATAACAGTTTGCGTTGCGGCAGGTAATGATTTTGTTCCTGCCTCATATGCATCTCCTGCAGGCAGTGATAAGGTAATAACCGTTGGTTCGTATTCCGAGGACAATAGCTTCAGCAATTTTTCCTGCTACGGAGATGCTGTTGATATTTCAGCACCGGGGGAAAATATTTACTGTGCAAAAAAGGGCGGAGGATATACAGAAAGCACGGGTACATCATTTTCCGCTCCGTTTGTCAGCTCCGCCTGTGCCTATGTGATGATGCAAAATCCGAAATTATCACCATCTGAAATCAAAGAAAAAATAAAAGACAGTGCAATATATATGGGCTATGACGAGGAATATTATTTCGGTGCAGGAATGTTAAATTTCTCTAATTTGATAGACACCGATAAATATTGCCAGCTTCAGATAAGCCAAAAAGGCGGTACGTATTTTGAAAATACAGATATTTCTTTTTCGGGGATTCCTGAGGGTGCAAAGCTCTATTATACCGTTGACAGAACTGTTCCTGATTCTCAAAACGGTACTCTATACAGCTCTCCCTTTACATTAGACGCTGACACTCTTGTTACATATGCATTGATTAAAGACGGAGAATATATTAGCGATATTAAATCGGAATATTATGTTATTAAGCATATGGCTGAAGAAAGCAATTTTACAATAGATTCTTCGGGAAAAATAACCTCCTGCACCTGTGAGTATAAAAATATTATTGTTCCCGAAAGGATAAACGGTATTGTACCCGTAGCCGTTGATAAGGCAGTATTCAAGGACAGTGATATAACTTCAATAGAATTTCCCGACAGCGTTAAAAGCTTTGGAGAAAGCTGCTTTGAAAACTGCAAATCTCTGAAATATGTAACTGCAAAGGGCGTTGAAAAATTCACGGGCAATTTTGTTTTTTATGGCTGTACTGAGCTTAGAGAAGAAATTATGCCAAATCTTAAAAAAGGCTCTGAAAGTGCATTCTATTCCTGTTCAAAGCTTCATTATGTTGATTTTGATGACAGCCTGCAATACATTGATAATATGATGTTTGCAAAGTCCGGAATACTGTCTGCCGATTTTTCAAAGGCAGAAATTGACAGTACAAACAGCTATAATTCCTTTAAAGAAACACCTATAAGCAGCTGTGACATAACCGGCTGTGAGTATATACAAAACTATATGTTCAGCGGTTGCAAATTCCTTAAGGAGCTGAAATGCAGAGGTGTAAAGGAGATTATGTCATATGCCTTTAAGGACTGCAATATGCTGAAAAGTATTGATGCATCTCAGGTGGAAAAGCTTTATGCAAATTCCCTTGACAGCTCCTATTTTGATGTTTTTTATGCTCCTAAATGTACTACTGTTGACGGCGGTAAATCACCCTTCAGTAAATACAGTTATATTAAAATCCTTGCTTTGCCTGCACTGAAAGATAAGCTTTGCAGTAAATGGATGGCGTTTTCCACCACAGAGGAGCTTTATCTTGATAGTGTTACGGAGCTTTCATCCTCCTGCTTTACAAATACTCCGAGATTAAGCGTTTTGTATTTGCCAAATGCCGAGAACTTTTATGCACCTTATATAAATACTGTTGCTGTTACGACAATGATTTCAGGCAATGAGATATTTAAGGAAAAACCGCCTATGAAAATTGTGTGGATTCCAAAGGCTGATATATCGTCGGCAAATGTTTCTCTTGAAAATCCACAGGTGTTTTTTGCGCCCTCATCCAATATGGTGCATTTAACCATAAATAATGCGGAAAATTCACCTGTGATAGTTGTCTCTCCTGACATTTGGAGCGTCAACTTTACTGTTATAAATTCTTCCGATTATAAATGCACCGTAGTTTCTTCTTCTGATTGCAGTCTTAATAAATCAAGTAAAAGCTATAACTTTGTACCTTGTACAGATTTTAGATTTGAAGGAGCAAACAGTGAAAATAAATTTATTTATACCTACGGTGACAGCCAAGCCATTGAAATTCCATCGTATTTTGTTGAGAAAAGCTGGAACGATAATTTGATAAATAATACAAGGGAAAGCTCTCTTTACCAGTTTGTCCTTGATGTTTATGATGACAATATTATCAATGCGAAGGATTACTCGTTGATTATAAAAAATGCTGCTTAACCTCTATTGACGATTTGCTTTGATTAGGTTATACTGATACTGATAATAAGTTTTTAGGTGAAAATATGTCAGTATACGATATCGCAGGATTAAGAGTTGAAATAAAAAATGAAAAGGGCAGGACTGAAAAGCAGGCAGTACCGTATCTTTCCGACAATCAGAGCTTGGAGAAGATAGATATTGTCATTGATGTTGACGAAAAAAGAGTTCTGTCTGCAATGGAGGAACACCCCGAGCTTGTTCAGGACGACTGGGAGTATATGCTAACGGGATCGGATTTTTATACAGAGCTTATCAGGTATAACGGTATTCTTCTTCATTCCTCCTGCGTTGTGGTTGATGATAAGGCTTATGCCTTTTCCGCCGACAGCGGAACGGGAAAGTCAACACATACTCAGCTTTGGATTGAGCATTTCGGTGACAGAGCATATATTCTGAATGACGATAAGCCTGCTATTCGATTGATTGACGATAAGGTTTACGCCTGCGGAACTCCATGGAGCGGTAAATATGATTATTCAACACCGAAAAATGTTGAGCTTGCAGGTATCTGCTTTCTTGAAAGAAGCGAAGAAAACTGGATTAGAAAGGCCGATACAGGCAGGGCGGTGTTCAATATTTTCTCCCAAACGGTAAGAAAGCTCAACAGGGATAAAATGGATAACCTTTTTGATGTTCTTGAACAGCTTTTTGAAAAGGTACCGCTTTTTGAAATGGGCTGTAACATAAGCGATGATGCAGTTGTAATGTCATATAACGCAATGTCAAAAGGTATTATTTAACAAAATAAAAGGGCTGAAAATTCAGCCCTTTTTGTTATTCTGTTTTATTCGCAAACAAGGAGACCGTAGCCCTTATCTCTCTTATAAAGAATTCTTGTTTCGCCGTCAACTCCGAGGTATACAAAGAAGCTGTGACCGAGCATTTCCATCTGAACGATAGCCTCGTCATCAGTCATCATATTAGGAGAAATGGTTTTCTTCCTTTTAATTTCTGCCGATGAATTGTCAAATCTGTCGAAATCGTCCATTGAAATTTCTTCTTCAAGGGGAGCAAAGGCGTCTGCAATTTCGTCGATACCGCCCTTTCTCTTTTTATCGACAAGATAGGTTTTAAGCTTTCTGAGCTTTCTCTTTAAATCGTCAACTGCCATATCAACCACAGGCTCAATTCTGTCTGCCGTTGCTTCGCCTCTGATAAAGGAGCCTACATTTTTAACTGTTATATCGCATTTGTAGCCGTCTTTAACCTTTGCAAGAGTTACATCAAAGGAGGCTGCCTCGGGAAGCATTTTTTCAATTCTTTTAAGCTCCTTATCAATTCCGTCCTTTGTGCCCTGCTTCAGTTCAAAGCCTCGTGCTGTAATGTTAATCATAATATCAGTCCTTTCGATATGTATAAATACAGGTTATCCTCCTGTAATTTAATTATACACCTTTTTAATTATAATAAACAGTATTTACTTTTGACTGATTTTTTGGTATAATATTACGCAGATGATTTTCAGCGAGGATACTGCTATGGTAAAGGAAAAAAGAAACTGCCTTGATAAGCTCAATACACTTTTATTCGGCAAGGATTTGAGGGTTACAAAAGGGGAGCCATATACAGAGGTAAGGGAATATGATTTTTCGTCATACCTTCCTGCTGAAAACTATATCAGCGATCAGCCGATACCGACGGAAAATGTATTTGACATACGTGATTTCGGGGCTGATGTGAATAATGAGGATAATGCCGAATATATAAATTCTGCCGTAGATAAAGCAAGCGAATGTCAGGGAACAGTTCTTGTTGACGGCGGTGAATACGTTACTACTGCCGTTACGCTCAAATCAGGCGTAACGCTTTTTATTGCAAAAAATTCCTCCCTTTCATCTAATAAAACAGGCAAGGGCTACGGAGATAAGAATGCTGTTTTGTACGCAAATGATGTAAAGGATATCACCTTGACAGGCGGTGGCGCAATAAAGGGAAACGGCAATTATTTCGGAAGAAAGCCGGTTGCCGATAAAAACAATACAATCCCACCTAAATACATAGATGTTATTGAAATGAGAAGGGATTGCAGAGCGCAGCTTCGCTTTGCTCATCCGAGTAAATACGGCGGACTTATTTATTTCAATGATTGCAAAAACGTAAAGGTAAATAACTTTACACTTGAAAATAGCGCCTATTGGACCTTTAAAATTTCAAACTGTGAAAATGTTTGTATTGAAAACCTTGTTATAAATAACAACCGCAATGTTGCAAATGCCGACGGCATTGATCTCGCAGGCACAAGCAATGTTAAAATTAAGCATTGCTTTATTTCCACAGCCGATGACGGAATTGTTATAAAAAATGCAAACTGGTTGGGTAATAAAGGACCTATGGAGAATATTGAAATTACAGATTGTGAGGTTATCAGCAGGGCTAATTCCATTAAGGTTGGCACAGAAACAACCTATGATATAAGCAAGATAAGAATATCCGACTGTAAGCTACTAATGACAGACCTTTATCCCGGAACAGTTTCCGCTATTGCATTAGAGGCTTGTGACGGAACGGCTTTATCTGACGTTGTGGTGAAAAATATAATTACGGACCGCTGCTCCTGTCCTATTTTTATCAGGCTCGGCAACAGAAACAGGGCGTCAAAGGTCAACAGTCAAAATTCAAATATAATTGAATTCGGCGGTAAGGGTAAAAAGGGCTCAATATCTGATAAATACGAATTTGATATGAAAAGTCAGCTTAACAATGTAGTCATTGAAAATGTTAAGTCAACAGGTGTAGAGCTTCCTGTTATAATTGCAGGCTTTAAGCAAAGAGGAAAGATAAAAAGAATTAAAAATGTTACCCTTAAAAATATACAAATTGAGTATGCCGATATTCCCGAAACTGTTGACAAACGTCTTTTTATTCCCGAATATGCAGATGTTTATCCGGAGTGCTGGAGATTCAGAAATCTGCCTGCCTATGCCCTTTGGATAAGACATGCAGAAAATATTAAAATAGAAAATTTTACCTGCAATCATCCTCAGCCAACATGGAAAAAAGATGTAATAGAGGAAGATTTGATATAGTTAAAGCGGTTTATTAACTTTTTCTTTACATATGTTTTTTCTTTGTTCACAACATTTAAATAATTTTGTAATTTATGAACAGTATAGTTATAAATGTCAAAGGAACGGACATAATAGAGATGTCCGATACATCAAAGGTGCATAACGGTGTGTCGGTGAGGTTCCTTGATATGCACAAGATACTTTTTCATAATTTTCTCTTTCTTAAGGAAAACTGTCGG
>JBJFHZ010000078.1:0-1974 GCA_051894075.1 Eubacterium sp. | reverse complement strand
CACATAATGTTATGCTTGACGGCTTTGTGGGTACGCTTGAAATTGACTGCAACCTGGATATGAACATCATCTGCAACACCTTAAACGGTTCTGTTGAAGTTAATCAGATTTCGGCAACCTCAAGAATCTGTGTTCCCGAAAACGCTGAATTCACCGCTGTTAAAAAGGGTATCGGCACAAGCATTTCCTATGAAAAGAACGGAAAAAAAGCAGAGGATTTCAGCACCGCAGGCTCGGAAAATGTTATCGAGCTTAACGGAATGAAAAGCGAGCTTGTAATTTGCAGAAATGAATCGAACTGATTTATATAAAACACAAAAGGAGATGTCAACCGTGAATCATACAGACAAAGCGCAGGAATATTTCAGTAATAATTTCAACTGTTCTCAGGCAGTTTTTACAACATTTGCCACAGAGATGGGTTTGGATGAGGAGCTTGCACTAAAAATTGCCACGCAATTCGGCGGCGGCGCCCGTAAGGGAGAAATGTGCGGAGCTGTTTCGGGTGCCTTAATGGTATTAGGATTAAAATACGGTCATTGTCATTGGGATGATGCAGAAGAAAAGGCAAGAGCCTATCAGATTTCAGAGGACTTTATGAATCGTTTTATTCAAAAAAACGGAACTGTTGTATGCAGGGAGCTTTTAGGGTATAATATTTCTAAACCCGAGGATATGAAGAAGATAAAGGAATTGAATTTGTTTAGAACCACCTGTCCGAAAATGATTAGATGTGCAGCAGAAATTGTTGACGAAATGATAAATGAGCTGAAATAAATATTATGGGCGTGTGAATAAGCAGTACTGATGTTGAGCAGATAATCACTTAATAACCAAATGCACAGACCCAGAGCCGATGAAATTGAGAGAAAGAATTATCTCGAAAGCCATCTGTTCTTTCAACAAAAACATTGAAAGGAAACGACAATATGAAAATTGAAACCCAAAGACTGACAATTACTGAATTTACTATGGATATGGCAGAAAGCGTACATAAGGAGTCGCTGGACGAGAACAACCGCCGTTTTGTTCCCGATGAAGTGTTTGAAACGGTGGAAGATGCGAAAGAAACCGTTGAATTTCTGATGGGTGTATAT
The DNA here is from genome assembly GCA_051894075.1 of Eubacterium sp. Taxonomy (GTDB): domain Bacteria; phylum Bacillota; class Clostridia; order Oscillospirales; family Acutalibacteraceae; genus Eubacterium_R. Next base: position 877 of record JBJFHZ010000078.1, on the reverse strand, counting down.
GAAAACGGCAACGGTCCGCTTGTATATCCTGTCACGCTGAAAGACGGTACTTACATCGGCTATGTGCAGGCTGTACCCTTTGATGACGGTACTTGGGAGGTCGGCTATCATATCGGCATAAATTATACGAAACAAGGCTATGCCACCGAAGCGGTCACCGCTTTTCTGCCTGTGATTATGAAACAAATCGGCATTACGGAAATTGCGGGAATCTGCCTTGCGGACAACAAAGCGTCCGTCAGGGTTATGGAGCGCAGTGGTTTTATCAAGCTCTTCGAGGGTATCGGCAATTATCAGGGTGAGGATAGGGAAATCTGTAAATTTGTATATTATCTGTCCCCAAAAAATATTGTGGTGAAGTTTTTTGAGGACGGCTATACCAATCAAAATTATGACTTTGTTATGAACTGTGTGGCGGAAGATTACATCGACAACAGTCCTGCATCTGCAAGAAGCAACGCAGACGCCGTCGGCATTTTGAAAATCGTTGCCCAACAATTCTCTAATCTGACCGTAAAGGTGCTGGATGTTTTTGCTGAGGGCGGAATGGTTGCCACCCGTGTTCTCTATGACGGTATTCACACCGGCACCTGTATGGGAATTCCTGCCACGGGAAAGCATATTACCTTTGAGGCTCTGGAAAATTTCAGGGTAGAAAAGGGCAAAATCACAGAGTCCTGGGGCTATTGGCCGGACAAAGAAATTGAGCAAAAGCTGAAATCGGAACAGGAATGATTCTATAAAGGAATAAAACATATCCAATACTGATACCTATTATACATTTCCACGTTTGTATGCTATAATATAATAAGCTCTTAATGAGAAAGTTTTAAATTTTCGGTGAATGTTATGTGGATTGTATTTGCGTTCGGCTCGG
>JBJFHZ010000077.1:0-9838 GCA_051894075.1 Eubacterium sp. | reverse complement strand
CTTTACACAAGGGAGCCATAAATTTGCTACAAATACACATCGACAAACCCTAATTTGCACGCAAAAATCCCCACAGGAAATTTATTGCTGTGGGGATTTTTATTATAATGCCTTTATTCTGTAAACCATTACACCGTGCTTCGGCATTGTTGCGGAAACTGTAGTTCCTGTTGTTCTTTCATCGCTCCAAAGGTTATGAAGCTCGTATGATGATGCAGACGGGAAATTCAAATATTCGTCTGCTGACAAATCGCTGATATTATATCGAATACTATTTGAACCTGATTTGCAGTTAAGGAAGCAGACAGCCACATCACCGTTTGAAAGCGGTCTTGCGATAATATCAATACCTCTGCTCTTTTTAATTCTCTTGGCAGGCTTACCGAGTGCATCCTGGTCAACTGCAATAAGACGTTTATTAGTTACAATCTTAAGAACTGCGTTATCCTTATCAGCCTCTCCGTTTTCATTAACAAATTCTCTAATATCGTTACCAAGGATAAGCGGAGCCGCCATCATACACCAAAGTGAAAAATGAGACCTGTTTTCATCCTCGGAAAGCTTTCCGTTTCCAACCTCAAGCATATCGGGATCGTTCCAATGGCCTGGTGAAGCATACTTATAATGCTTAAGCGTAAAGTTATAAATCATCATAATACTGTTCCAGTTCGGAAGAATATCATGAGTTGTGCGCCACATATTACCTGCCTTTGCACCCCATTCCCAAGGCTTTGATGTTCCCCATTCGCAGATAGAAAACGTAATAGGCTTTACAGGGGTATTTGTGAAATCAGACCACTGCTGAGATGCTTCCTTAAGCGCATCACCCATTCTCTTGTATTGAACATAGGAGGAGTCGGCTCTTGTTACAACAGGATTGAAAATCTTGATTGTATTCATACCGTCTTTAAGCTCAACCTCAATCTGAGTTCTGCCGGTGTCGCTGAAGCCGTTTCCTTTCGGGAAGAACATTTCGCGGAGTCTGCCGTTAATAACTATCTGGGCATAGCTGTCTTTTCTTCTGAAATTCTTTTGATGAACTACGGTGAGAGCGTATCTGCCCTTAGGCAAATCCGTTACCTCAAATTCGGCAGCACCTGCTCCGTGGTTAAGATAGCCTATTGCCTTTTTGCTTGGCACACTGTCAAGCTTTATTACCTTTGCTCTGCCTGTAAATGTTGCGTCCTCGGGCTCAAGCACCTTAAAGGTATTGACATCGTCGCCGTCATAATCAAGTCTGTTAAGCTCAATTTTCTCCACGGCAGGGCAGTCACCGCTGATTGACTCGTTATGGCAAAAATCGTATTTGAAAAATTCACAGCCCCAAGAAACAAGTGTTTTTGCATCTAAAACCTCATTACCCAAGGAAGCAGGCATATCCTCACAGGTAAGTGTACCGTTTGATGAATAAAGACCTACCTTAAGTCCCAAGCCGTTAATATCTCTGATAAGGGGCTGAATGCCTCTGCTGAAGGTGCCCAAGTCACCTTGAAGCTTGCCGTCTCTGTCACGCATTGAGCTCTGCCAGCAGTCATCAATATTTACATATGTATATCCTGCATCGGCAAGGCCGCTGTCCTTCATAGCCTTTGCGGTTTCAAAAATCTTGTCCTGGTCAATATGATTTCTAAACTTATTCCAGCTTGCCCAACCCATAGGCGGAGTAAGGGCACTGTTATTGTCATAATCCTCAACCTCGCTGATATCCATTGTCATTTTTCTAAAGCCTTTAAGCTTTTGTAATGCACAAAGGGGGCACTTTCCGTTTACCTTCATAGTCAAAAACCAAGAAACGAATAACACAAGCAGTATCAAAATTACTGCAATAATAATTATCAATGCAATTTTACCCATAAATTCCTATCTCCTCAAAAAATTCAAGCTCCTCTTTAACGAGGACAGCAGTTTTTTCATCATCAATATTTTTAACAGTCTGAAGCATATGCTTTCGATTGTTTTTTAAGCTATAATAAAATCTGTAACACCACGCAACAGGTAACAGCCAGGGACGGCCGTTAAGGAATTTGATATACGTTGCTTTTCTCAAGGTGGAATACGGAGGAAAAGCAAGCTTCAGCTTCAGCACCAAGGAAGAGCGCTTTTTTCCGTTGTCAGAGTCGAAGGCTTCGCACTGCATCAAACGTGAAACCGTTGCACTGTTGCTATCCTTCAATGAGCCGAAAACACCGTCTTCAATTAAATATTTCTGTATTCTGTCCGTATTTTCCACAAAGCTTTCACCAACGCCGAACCACTCGTTGCATACGGTAAGTATTACTCTGCCAAAGGTTTCAAGACCGATTTCCTTCAAAATTTTGAATACCTTTTCAAAATCAATTTGCTTTTTCTTTTGCATTACAGCGAGGTCGAGAACAAATCTTATACCTGCACCCGTATATTTTAAATGGTTTGCAGTATGGGCAATCAGATATGCGAAATGGTAGCTGTCATCAAACTGCCCTTCAAAGCCGTTGAATACCGCATTTTCAAAGGCGTCGTTAAAGGCCTTGTCTCCGAATTCGCTGAACAGTCTTGTGTGCACCTCCAAAATCATACCGTTTCTAAGGTATTCACATACACCGGCATTTGATGAGTGGAGGTTAAAGCCGTTTTCCGCAAGAGCCTTATCTGCTTTATCCTTGTCCGCTTCTTTGATAATCAAATCAATGTCGCCCATTGAACGGCCTTCGGGAACGGGATAAAGATTTCTCAATACTGCACCTTTAAACGGAATAAAATATATCTCTGCCCGGGCAAGACATTCTTTAACGTCATTAAAAGCATTTGTCTGCATTTCAAATCTGTAAATCAAGTCATAGAACCTGTCTGTAAAAAGCCGTCTGATATTTTGCTCAATATCAAGCTCTTTATTATCGTTAAACACGCAGTGACAAACGCCCATCAAATTATGATTTTTAGCAAGAATGTAAAAATCTTTCCAGTTAATATTATTAGGCAGAGAAAGACTGTCTCCGTTTAAAAAGCACTGACATATGCGGATTAATAATTTTTCTTCTTTTTTCATTTTTCTGTTTTATGAAAATACAACGGCGCCGAAAATCAAGCTCAGAACAGTAATGATTAATCCTGCGATAAATACGCCTATGGCAATAATGCCGAAGCTCTTTTTTCTGTCAAGATGAAGCAGAGATGCAAGAAGGGCTCCTGTCCATCCGCCTGTTCCCGGAAGGGGTATTGCAACGAAAAACAACAGTCCCCAAATACCGTACTTATCAATTTTATCTCGCTTTTTCAGCGTTTTGTCCTCAAGCTTAAATATAATCTTATTGATGTGCGGCACCTTTTTCAAAAGGTCAAATATCCAGTTTATCAAAAGAAGTATAAACGGAATGGGGAAAATATTTCCCAAAAAGCTGATGATAAATCCCACAAAGGGATTCATATCAAGAAGAACGATAGCCGTAAACATTCCCAAACGACATTCAAGAATGGGACATACGGAAATCAGAAAAACTACAAGCCAATCGGGTATACCGTGGGCAGTCAGAAATTGCTGTATATTTTGGCAAACCTCTTGCATATTTACGTTTTCTCCTTAACTGCTTTTATTTTTTTATTGTTTGCGGGCTTAAATTTTCTTTTTGATGTAACGCCGGTAAGATTTTCTATATATCTGTGCTTATGCAAAAACTTAGCCGCCTTTTCAAGAATTCTTCTGTCGTTTTGAAATTTCAGCATAACCATAGCGGTCTTATACGGCACCCAGATATAATCATCAATTTCCTTTTTCTGAATAATTGTTTTTTTATCCGTTGTTGAAGCGACATAGATATAAACAATCTTATCGGTTCTGTCACCGAGGCTGTATCTTGATTTTCCCTCAAAGCCTAAATGAATATTAACGTGTAATCCGGTTTCCTCAAGCACCTCTCGTCTTGCTGTATCATACCTTGTTTCGCCATGCTCCATATGGCCCTTGGGCCAGCCCCAATAAGTAGAGCGCTTATTTTTAATCATCAGGTACCTAATCTGACCGTTGATGTACCTGTACACAACTGCACCGCAGCTTGTTTCATACAAGCATTTTAACCAATATTCGGGAAATTCATTCATATCAATATCTTCAAGGATATCAATATTTATGGGCCTTGAACCTCTCTCGGCAACAATCCAGATGGGCTTTTTGTCCGGATACTGCTGTTTCGGCATCAAACCTGCAACGACCTTGCCCTCAAAATAATCTACTACACGGTCAACTCCGTATATGAAAGCATACTCGTTTTCATAATCATCAATTTTTGCGAAATTAAGCGGATATGTAAATCCGTCCTCGGTTGTTCTGCCGATGGGTTCTGAAACGCTGGTGCTGACATATTTTCCAAGCATTTTTCCACCACCAAAAAATATATATAACTGTTTTTATTATATATAATTTTAATTCACATTACAAGAGTTATTTTTTTGTCAATATGACAAAAGCAAATTCGGGTTTATCGAACCGAATTGAGCCTCCCCTGTGTAAGGGGAGGTGGGTTGCCGTAAGGCAACTCGGAGGGGTTGTAACAATCCCTCAGTCTGCTAACGCAGACAGCTCCCTTTACACAAGGGAGCCAAATAGGTTTGATGATTTTATCTCGACAAATACTAATTTAACACTCCAAACAAAAACGCAGAAAAGCATTTTGCTTTCCTGCGTTTGACAACTGTAATTTGATATTATTCCTCAACCGGCTCATAGTTAAACGATGATGCATTGTAGCCGAAATACTTTTCAACTATAGGAGTAAACTCGTCTGCGTCGTTATAGTCCGGACTCTTTAATTCATAGATAGCCTCGTTAATAGCGTCAACATACCAGTCATATTTTTTAAATGCATATACATAGCTTATTGTGTCAAGCTCGCCGTTCAAAACCGCATAATCGTCCTTATTACCGATTACGTTAAAGGTAAATTCGTCTGTAACAACAACGTCAAGCTTGCCTGCATTAAGGTCATTTAATGCGGCAGTAATATCCTCATATTCCTTAACAGCCTTGCAGTTATTTTTAATGGTGCTGTTTGAATCAAGCGCAGTCATTGCCTGCCTGGTAACTACGCCTACATTTTTATCTTTAAGGTCTTTGTAGGTTGCAATTTTACTGCCTGACGGTGTAACCGTGATAATTCTGTTGTCAATAATGCTTTCGGTGAAGGTAAAATCCTTGTTAAAGGAGCCTGTATCCTTCTGCAAACCGCCGATCATTACATATGCTATGTATTCGTTACCTTCCTCGTCGGTATATGCAGCATCCTCGCCCACTTTGTAGTCGGCGTCAACCTTAACAAACTGATAGTTCTTGTAGTCATTCTTAACGTCATCAAATATAGCCTTCATAACATCAACGTCAAAGCCTGTGAGCTTACCGTTTTTATCTGTATAGATAAACGGTTCATTTTCCTCGGAATAAGCAATAAGCATTGTTTTATCTGTAATTTCCTCGGCTTCACCCTTTGAGGAACATCCTGCAAAGCAACCTGCCACAAACAAAACAGAAAGAAATACGCATAAAATCTTCTTCGTAATTTTCATAAAGAAATTCCCTCCTTGTTAGGATACTGATACAAATATAATTTTATATTATTGCGCCATTAAAGTCAATAAAAATTTCAGCAGGCTTCAATTTCTCTGATGTTAAATTCTCTGCCGTGTATGACTGTGTAATCCGTCTTGTGACATACAGGGCAGATACGGGAATTTTTCGTCATTTCATATTCCGCACCGCAGGAACAAAGCGCTGTAGCAGGAATTTTTATAAGCCTTAGCTCCGTGCTTTCATAGGGACTGTCCTGACCTGCAACCCTCCAGCACTCCTCCATATATTCGGGAATTATTCCGCAAAGCTCCCCTGCCTCTAACGTAACGGATTTGACCTTTTTAAGTCCCTGCTCCTCGGAAATTTCATCAAGCAAATCGAAAATCTCCATAACCAAACTTAATTCATGCATTATTTATTCCATTCTTTAACGGCATTTCTCAGCCAGTCGCACCAAGCATCTATTCCCTCGCCTGTCTTTGCCGAAATGAAGAAGATTTCAGCGTTAGGGTTAAGTTTGTGAATTCTCTCAACAACAGCCTCGTCGTCAAAATCAAATACGCTTTTTGTGTCAATTTTATTAATCAGCACAACGTCTGAAACGGTGAACATCAAGGGATATTTAAGCGGCTTATCGTCGCCCTCGGGAACCGACAGAATCATAGCGTTTTTAACTGCGCCCGTGTCAAATTCGGCAGGGCAAACAAGATTTCCCACATTTTCAAGAACAACAAGGTCAAGGTCGGCTGTACCGAATTCCTTAATGCCCTGCTCGGTCATTCCTGCGTCTAAATGACACATTCCGCCTGTGTGAAGCTGAATTGAACGAACGCCTGTATCTGCGATTGCCTTGGCGTCAACGTCGCTGTCAATATCAGCCTCCATAACACCTATATTCATTTCGTCCTTCAAACGAGACAGCGTCGCTTTAAGCGTGGTAGTCTTACCGCTTCCGGGTGAGGACATAAGATTGAGCAAAAAGGTTTTTTCTTTTTTAAGCTCCTGTCGGAGCCTTTCAGCCTCTTTGTCATTGTTTTCAAATACGCTTCTCTTTATTTCTATTACCTTAAAATTATCCATTTTTATACCTCGTTTTTTATTATGAATACATTATAGCATTATTTGGTATTATGTCAAATCACTTTAATAAATTCGCATTTGGCAGGCTTAGCCTGCTGCTGATTTATTATTGTGATGTTGACATTCAAAATAAGCGGTGATATACTAATTACAAATTAACAGAATAGATAAGGTTCTTGCGGCAGGTGAGATATATGCCGTAAGATTAAAAGGGAATCAGGTGAGATGCCTGAACAACCGCCATTACCGTATGTGATGAAGAGAAAACATTTGCCATTGGGAAACTGAGAAGGCGTTTTTTCAAGCACGGCTATATCACGAGTCGGGAGACCTGCCTAAATTAAATTCAGCTTTCGGGCAGAGGGAAAGCGAAGGATTTAAGTACCTGCTATACCTCTGCCTATCGGTTAGAGGTTTTATTTATGCGTAGATTTTGTTGTGTTATTGCTTTGCTGATAAGCTTGTGTATATTGCTTTGTTCCTGCTCGTCGGGAAATAATTCTGTATCTAATGCAGAAAACGATATCACCGTTTCTGTAACTAAAGAAACAGAAAATACCGATTATGCCGAAGCTGAAATTTTAAGCACAGTAGATTTTTCAGAGCAAAGCAGTACAACGGAAGACACTTCAAAATCAAAGCAGAACAGCTCTGCAAAATCGGAAAAAAGCAGTAATAAAGAAACGAAAAAAAATAACTCCGCTACAAGTAAAGCAAGCGGCACTACAGCCGTAACAACGTCAAAGACAGATACAAAATCCGCTGAAAATAATTCAGCTATTCCCGAAAAAAATCAGGAAACCTCAGTAGGTATCGCAACTACAGAGGCGAAAGAAGAAAAAACAACTTCATCATATTCGCAAATAACCTGTGATGTGAAAATTGAATGCGGTGTAATTCTCGACAATATGGACAATCTCAAGGCAGGGCACAGCAGCTATGTACCCTCTGACGGTATCATTCTTGATACATATACCGTAACGGTGCCGTCGGGCTCAACGGCGTATGATGTCTTGGAAAAGGCTTGCTCGGATAACAATATTAAGCTTAATGCTCAAAAAACGGCATACGGTGTTTATGTTGCAGGAATAAACAATATTGACGAAAAAGACTGCGGAAAAAGCAGTGGCTGGATATATAGCGTTAATGATGCTTTTCCTCAGAAAAGCTGTGGTCTATATAAGCTTTCAAACGGTGATAGGGTTGTATTTTCATACACCTGCTGATATATCTTAAATTCATATAGGAGGTAATAAATATGAAAAAAATAATATCGGTCACAATGGCTCTGTGCATAGTGATTTCAAGCCTGTTTACAGGTATGCTTGCTATGGCAGATACTACAAAGCCCACAACAGACACAGTAAAGGCTCAGATTAAAGGTGCAGTGGAATATGTTACAAAGGATGTAACAGAATTTACCGTTGATAATGCTGTTGATTTTCTCACAGTCATTAATTCAGGTAAGGATGTCAGCGCCTACAAAGACGGCTTTATTGATAGCGTTAAGGAAAATCTTGACGAAAATCACGCTAAGCTTTTAGTTTCTCATACGGAATATGATGAAGAATGGAATCCTGTTGTTACAAAGGTTGAAAGTCCTGCTGCATATGGTGCTGTAGTCCTCGCTCTTGATGCTCTCGGATATAATGCAGAAGCATTTTACGGCTACAACATTGCATATTCCTTCTCTCAGATTGATTTAAAGAATAATCAGGACAATCCCTACTATTACAGATTAACGCTTCAGGGTGCTGAAAAAGCAAAGCTGGGCAAGGATTTTACAAAGCAGATATGCGATAGCTTTATTTCGGCCTATTACACAAAGGGCTCCGGTATGGACTGGTACGGCTTCAGCTGTGACAACACCAGTCAGTTTGTTGTTGCAATGGCTCCTTATTATAACGATTACAAGGATGTTGTTGATGACGCTCTTGCCCTTATAGAAACGTATAAAACAGAGGGCGGTTATTTCAGCAATGCTGAATATTCAAAAACTGCCAATGCAGATTCAACTGCCCTTGCCCTTGCGGCTTATTCAGCAATGGGAAATATTACCAAGGCGGAAGCAGTTTATACCGACTTATGCAAATTTGAAAGCAAAACTGTAGGTGTATTTACCTATGACGGTGATGAAAACCTTTACGCAACAAAGGACGCACTTTTTGGATTGGAAGCATTTTTAGGTGCACTTCCCATATGCTATAACGGTCACAAGTACACCTCAAAAACAGTTGCTCCCACCTGCACCGATGAAGGTTATACTCTTTACACCTGCTCTGTGTGCGGTGACTCCTATAAGGAAAATGTTATCAAGGCAACCGGCCATAATTTCGGTGTGAATGCGCCGAAATGCTCGGTTTGCGGTATTGCAAATCCTGACTATAAAATTCCTACAGTTACAGGCTTTGCCGTTAAGTCCAAATCCACAAATGCTATCAGACTTACTTGGGACAAGGTTGCCAACGCAAATGAATATGTGATTTACCGTTACAACGACACTGCAAAGAAATACGAAAAAATTGCAAAGGTTAGCGATACCCAAAGCTCATATAGGGTTTCCAATCTTAAAGCAGGTACAATTTATAAATTCAGAATTGCGGCTGTTGTTGACGGAAAGGAAGGAACAAAGAGCGATTATATTAAAGCTGCAGCTGTTCCTCTTAAGGGAGTTATATCCTCAGTAACAGCTCCTGCTAAAAAGAGCATTAAAGTAAAGGTTGCTTCCGCTGTTTGCACAGGATATCAGATTCAGTGGTCAACAAAGAAGGATTTTTCTACAAACTATAAAACAGTTACCTTCTCTGCAAGCACAAAAACAAAGACAATTAAAACTGCTCAAAGCAAAAGAACCTACTATGTTCGTGTAAGAACATATACAAAGGTAAACGGCGTAAAGGTTTACGGCAAATGGTCTTCTGTTAAGTCAATAAAAACTAAATAAGATATTATAAAGCAAAAAGTCGCTTGAGTAAATCAAGCGACTTTTTTTAATGAAACAACAAATTAGGGTTTGTCAAATTGTGTCTTTTTCCGTTAGACTGCGTTACTGTCAAAATTCCGCTCGGTCACATACAGCAAGTATGCTCCCGTCGACGAAATTTTGACAAAGCCTTGCCTAACGAAAAAATCCACTAATTTTATCTGTCTAAATGTAACAAACTATTGTAGGGGCAGGTCTCTGTGCCTGCCCGAATATTTAATTTTACGGGAGGGGATGGA
>JBJFHZ010000076.1:0-2013 GCA_051894075.1 Eubacterium sp. | reverse complement strand
TATGGCAACAAAGAAAAATAAACAACTGAATATCGGCAATAATACTGTTGGAGGTGCGTCAATGGAAGATAATTCTAAAATGATGCAGACAACATCATACGACATCAACAACAGTCATTATGAGGTGGTTCGCATATTTGACAAGAGCAGAGATGTTAAATCCTTGATAGAGGAAAATATTTCTACAAAGAATAAGGGGGTTTTTAATTGATATTAATTCCTTCTTGTGATATACTCCGTGTTGGATATGAGTCGCAATTTTCAAGGAGGTTTCACTAATGAAAACAAACTTGAAATTAGCCGATGCATATTATAGATTATCCGTTGAGGAAGCCAACGACGGTGAATCATCGAGTATTACAAACCAAAGGAGTATTGTTAGACAATATTGCGAGGACAACGGTATCACAATTGTAAATGAATTTGTTGACGACGGTTTCTCGGGCTCGAACTTTGACAGACCGGGCTTTAACCAAATGATTGCTCACCTTAAGCAAGGACTTGCAAATATGGTTGTAACAAAGGACCTGTCACGACTCGGCAGAGATATGACTGAATCCAGCTACTACGCTGAAACATATTTCCCCGAAAACCAAATTCACTACATTGCAATCAGTGATAACTTCGACTCCAACGAGGTTAACATTATGGCTCCGTTCCAATTTGCAATGAACGATGTTTACCTACGAGACACCTCAAGGAAAATCAAGCAGGTAATAAACCAAAAAAGAACAAAGGGCGAATACTGTGCCTGTCCTCCGTTCGGATATATGAAGAACAAGGAAGGAACGGCACTCGTGCCTGACCCGATGACTGCTCCGATAGTACAAAAAATATTTGCTATGGCGCACTCGGGAAAATCTGCCCGTGCTATTGCAATCGCACTAACCGAAAACGGAGACATCACACCGCTGAAATATCGTGTGCTGTATCGTGATAACTTCGGTGAGCGAGGTGCGGCAAGAGCTGTTGATGAATGGAATTACACAACGGTAAAACGAATACTGAAAAATCCCGTTTACCTTGGACACACAATTCTCGGTAAAACAAAAAAGGCAAGCCTTAAATCAAAGAAAAAGCTTGCAGTACCCGAGGAGGATTGGTTCATCACAGAGAACACCCACGAGCCACTGGTAACAAAGGAGCAATTTGATCAGGCAGCAAACTTCATGGGTATGAACACAAAGAACTGGCATAACTATGAAAAATGTCGTTCAAGCATCTTTAACGGCATAACATTCTGTGCTCACTGCGGCGGAGCGATGTGCTCATCGGGAACGGTGTATAAGGGCGAACGGTTAAAGTATTGGTATCTGTCGTGTAACAATATCCCAAAGCGTTCAGCCAAGCATTGTGACCACGGAGCAAGAATCAAGTACGCCGACCTGCTTGAAATCATCAAAGCCGACCTAAATCAGTTGATATCTCTATCCGATGAGGATATTAAAGAGATAACTAAACAAGCATTAGAAAGGTCGGGACAAGTTAATATTTATGAAAACCCCGAGGACAATAAAACTGCTATTGAGAGTAGAATTGAAACCATTGACAGAATCATTATGAAGCTCTACAATGACTATGCCGCCGGAACAATTTCCGAGGATGTGCTAAACGGCACTGCTTCAAAAATGTCGGATGAGGTTGCAAGACTTAAAAAGCAATTATCCGAAATAGAAAAGAAACGCTCCAACGGAAATGAGATAGCAAATAATTATAACAAATTCTTTGCAATCGCAAAAAAGTATAAGCAGATTGATGAACTGACAGAGGAAATCGTTCGCACCTTCATAGAAAGAATTGAAATCGAGGAAAAGGTACTGCCTGAGAACAAACAAATCGCAGGAAAAAATGTACCTTACACGCAAAAAATCACTATCTATTATCGATTTATCGGTAATATTCAGGAAAATATCGTTAATAGACAGGATATAGCAAGTTAGTTGAATATCTTGCGAAAATCAGTGCATTTTAATATGCAAAAAAACGCACTGAGAGGTTGGTGTTAACCTTAAG
>JBJFHZ010000075.1:0-2035 GCA_051894075.1 Eubacterium sp. | reverse complement strand
AGAATACAAAAAGGATAATAAAAAGTCCCGGCGAGCAATCGTCGGGCAGAAAGGAGAAAAAGTGTATAAAGATTTTGATGATATGCCTTTAATGCTTTCGGTTCCCGAAGCAGCCGAAGTGCTTGGAATTTCTGCAGTAAGTTTATACAAGTTGATTAGAAATGACAATAGCTTCCCAGTTGTTATTATGGGCAGACGCAAAAGTGTTCCAAAGGAACAACTCAAGGCGTGGATTGATAGCAACTGCACCAGATAATAATTATCTGGATATACGAAAATGCTTGTGGTAATGTTATGTTGCCACAAGCAGAAAGGAGGTACGCTATGGCAAAACGAAAAAACGGTGAAGGTACATTGCGAAAACGAAAGGATGGTCGTTGGGAGGGCAGATTCAATGCCGGAGTTGATGAAAACGGCAAGAAAAAGGTTAAATATGTTCTTGCCAAAAGCATGAACGAATGCAGAGAAAAACTCGAAAAGGCTATCACCGAATACGAGGAACAACAAAACATAATGAACCGTTGCTCTTATCTGAAAAACGGAGATCCAACACTTCAAGAGTGGTACGAAATATGGCGTGATTCGTTCTTAAAAGCAACAGCAAAGGAATATACAGTTCAAGGATATATCAATAGCTTTGAAAATAAAATACTTCCTCGTATAGGTAATATAAAGTTAAAAGAAATAAGTACAGTTACCTGCCAGCAGTTGCTAATGGACTTGCTGTCAAACGGTAGAGAAAGATATGTCAAGGAAAAGGGTTCAGGCTTATCGGTAAAAACGGTTAAGGATATTAAAATAATGCTGCAAACCTGTTTGCAAAAGGCTGTTGATGAAGAAATCATATCATCAAATCCTTGCAAAAAGGTTCAACTGCCCAAGGCTCCGCCAAAGGAAATGCAAACATTGAAAGCAAATGAACTGTCGGCATTTATGAATGAAGCAAGGGATAGCGGGTGGTATGAATTCTACTATCTTGAAATCACAACAGGCTTAAGACTCGGAGAGATAACAGCACTGACATGGGATGACCTTGATATTAAGAACAAGACGATAAGTGTTAACAAGCAGATACAAAGAATAAACGGTGAGCTTGTGGTATCAAGACCAAAGACAGATGCGTCAATACGAAAGATTGCTTTATGTGATGAATGCTTAAATAATCTGCTAATCCTGCGAAGCAGACAAAGAATTGATAACAAGATAATGTTTCCTTCACCGGTAACAGGTGGATACAGAGACCCGGCTTCAATAACACGACGACTGCATGCAATCCAACGCAGAGCAGGAGTGCCTCAAATACGCTTCCACGATTTACGGCACAGCTTCGCAACCCTATCGCTTGAACAAGGAATGGATATAAAAACCATATCTCATATGCTTGGACACACCGATGCAGGATTCACAATGAATACCTACATGCATGTAACCGACAATATGCAACAGACTGTGGCAAATGCAATGGGTAATCTAATAAGTGAAAAGGAAAACGAGCGAATAGCCAAACACATACAGTTCACCGCATAAGACAAAAGACATTCCTATCGATTCTGTTAGGAATGTCTATTTTTATCTATTCAAAAATGCGTTGTGGTCAAATTGTGGTCAAAAGCCATATTTCAAGCGAATTTGTGTTGTAAATCTTAACAAGAATATTTGCAGATTATATACATTATATATGACCTACCGGATATATGACCTACCGGGTGGAGAATAGATTGTAGCACCGAAAATAAAGGATATAAAAAAGTCCCGAAAACGCAGTGTTTACGGGACTTTTGGCACGCTGCGGGGGACTCGAACCCTCGACCTACTGGTTCGTAGCAGTGTCGATAGCCATTAAATAAGCCCTAAACAGCGGTGTTTAGGGCTTTCCTCGTCCGAAATTTCTGCCGAATTTTCACTTGGCACACTGTTTCTGCACCCTCGTTCTCCTGTGTAGCCGTCAAAATAGGCGTCAAAGTGAAAGAATATTTAGATAAGTGAGTAAAAATATTAAGCTACCCATAGTAAAATAACTTTACAAAAAGAATAA
>JBJFHZ010000074.1:0-10221 GCA_051894075.1 Eubacterium sp. | reverse complement strand
GATTCCTGACCGTTGTCTGTGAACCTATGTGCTATATCAATCCAGCCACCGTTTTTCAAATCAGTTAGCGCCCGCCTTACTGTTGTGACAGATAAGTTGCAAGCCTTTGCTATTGTTTTCAGTGACGGATAGCATTGTCTTGTTTTCATATCTGAGCACCTTGACAGGTAGCAATAAACAACGAATGCTCTCTTTTCAATTCCACTGCTGAATATATAGTTAGGAACACGAAAGTAATTACCTTCTTTACGATTCAATTTTTCACCTCCTTCGCCACAGATACATTTTCTGTACTGTGAGTTTAATATTATTGCCTGTATCACCTCCTTGTGATATTATGGTAACAGAATTGAACAGCATCCCTCAACTTTTTGCGTGATGAATTGATGTTGCCGTTTTTTCGCAAAGATCGATTCTTCACAAGGAGATAACAAGATGTCATTTGAATTACGACTTGATAAAAAGAAAAGAGCATTCACATTGTCGAACGGACAATATGAATACTCTAATACTGTAAATGATTGAAATTATTTAAATTGTAACGCTTCACGCATCGTCTCTTAGGAGAAGGTTTTGTAAAATGCTGAAACATATTGATTATAAATTTGGTTTTCTCAAACAAAATAAAAACACAATGAACTTATTGAGAGCAATAAATACTAGATAGTATCCAAGGAAAAAAATCAAAACTTATTACCACAATTCAAACATTCCCATTGCGAGCGTGCAGTATTACTAAATAAGCCAAACGCATAACCGTGAACGGCACGCTTTGCTATGGAGATCTGTTTGATGTTTTGGGACTTGCAAAGAGGACATTTTGGGGCGTTAGGATTTTCTTTAAATTTTCCTACTCTAATGTCCTCGAGGACTTTTTGCATCCCATTTAACGCTGCTTGATCTTGTGCTTGTATAGCCTCGTTGCGTAATCTTTGAGTAGTTTCTTCATCAGCAGGTTTTAATTCTCCGTTACATCTTAGGCATCTATCAGATGTATCGTATTGATTATGTCCACACTGAACGCAGGTCATTATTCTGTCATAATACATATTATCACCTCATATTCATAATATCATATAGGCTAATATTAATCAAGCAAATACCGTTTGGTATTCAAACTAATTGAAAATGAGAATAGCTTATCGGGCTATTCTATTCAAAATAATATTGTGAAACACAAGAGACGGTTCATTGTGCAAAGGCAAAGACTTTGCAGATCAAGAAGGATACTAAAGTTTAAGGCTCGCCCAAAACAATGTGGGTGAGCCTATTCTTTCATTAGCTTTAATGCTAATTTGAATCCAATTTCAAATGCCTGACACTCAATCAGTGAAGCGTATTCCGTAAAGCAATCAACATATTTTTCAAACAAATTCAAGTCATCATTCTTTAGGGAAGAAGATAATGTTTCGTGATGCCGAGCAATAAGTGAAACTAAATCTTTTTCTTCGTCTGTAATAACTTTGTTTTCGTTCGGTTTGATGTTTCCGTACCATAGTTCTTGTAATATTGACATAAAATCAACTCCCTTGCAGTACCACAACATACCACAAAGGAGTTTAAATATCCAGATATTTTTACTAATTCGAACAATAAAAATATCATACCAAAAAGTTTTATCAAATTGTAGTTTTTGATAAAATTTTAAGCACTCTATATAACTTGTTTAATGACTTTTAATAACAAATGCATTACTATTTGTAATAGAATAAAATACAACGAGTTATAAGGAGACGATCGTATGAAAGAAAAAAAGAAAACGCCGTGGATTATGAAGGCGGCAATCATCATAGGCGTACTGGTTATCCCTTTACTTTATTCCTATTTCTATTTAGGAGCATTCTGGGACCCGTATGCAAGACTTGATGATGTTCCCGTGGCAGTAGTTAATCTTGACAGCGGTGCTGTTATTAACGGCGAGGAAAGAAATCTCGGTCAGGAAATCTGCGATAATCTTGAAAAGGACGGAACACTGAAATTTGTATTTACCGATAAGGCAGACGCAGAACAAGGTGTACTTGAAAATGATTATTACGCTTCAATAACAATTCCTAAAGATTTTTCAAGTAACGCATCAACAGCGTCAAAGGACACTGAAAAGCTACACAGTTCAATCGTTTACACCGCAAACCAAAAAAAGAATTATCTTGCGGCACAGATACTTGAAAACGCAATGCCTACAATTAAGCAAACAGTTAATTCGAGCATTGATAAAGAAATAATTACTACTCTTTGTGACAAGCTGGAAAGCGTACCCGATTCAATGGGAGAGCTGCAAAACGGATTTAAGCAATTATTGGACGGATCCGGAAAACTGAGTAGCGGTACTAACGAGCTTGCTGACGGAGCAGATAAATTATCCGAAGGATCAAGTGCTCTTGCTGACGGCAGTAAACAGGTGTCAGACGGTGCAGTAACACTTCTTGACGGAATTAAAACGCTTGATAAAGGGGCAAATACCTTAAATACCTCAGTTCCTCAATTAGCCGGTGGTGTTCAGCAGCTTACAGACGGTTCAGTTGCCCTAAGAAACGGAACAGCTGCATTAAATTCAAAAATTCCGGAATTATCCGGCGGCGCGGCATTACTTAATAATGGTGCACTTCAGCTCAGCACAGGTCTTAATACCTTAAAATCAAACAGTCCCTCTCTTACTGCGGGTGCACAGCAATTAAACGCAGGTGCCACATCTCTTAAAAGCGGAATTCAAACATATACAGATGGTGTATCATCTGCCAATTCAGGTGCTGTTACTCTTGCCAACGGTATCGACGCATACACAACAGGTGTTGAAAGTGCAAGTGCAGGATCAAATAATCTTTATAATGGTATTAATCAGGCAAATGAAGGCTTAAATCAAATTGTTACACAGGTTCAGGCTTCATCACAACAGCTTGAGCAAACAGCTCCCGACAGCAGTCTTGATGCCCTTTCCTCCGGTGCATCACAGGTGTATGAGAGCATCGTAACATTCAGTACAAATTATACGAATGCTTTAAATGCTCTAAAACATTATCAGACAACAGGTGATACGCAGTATCTTAATGTGGCAGTCAGCGGATTTGAACAGCTTGACAACAGCCTCCCTGCTCTTAAGTCAGGTGCTCAACAGGTTAGCGGTGGAGTTTCAAATTTGACAGAAGGTATGAAAGATGTAAAAAACAACACTTCACAACTTCTTACAGGCTTGCAGGCATTGCAATCAGGTTTTGGTAACAATACGGACAGCAGTACCTTGTTGGGAGGTGCGTATGCTCTTAATCAGGGACTTAGTACATTAAAATCTAATAACAATACACTAAACTCAGGAGCACAGGCATTAAAAACAGGACTTAATACTCTTAACAGTAACAGCAATGCTCTTAATCAAGGCGCAAATGAGCTTTCAATCGGTGCAAGCACACTAAGCACAGGCGTTAACAGCTATACTGATGGTGTTGCGTCAGCTGCTGACGGTGCTGCTCAGCTTAAAGAGGGTACTTCTTCATTAACATCAAAAATCCCTGCTCTTACTCAGGGAGTAAATGCACTTGACGAGGGAGCAGGTGAACTTAGCACAGGTCTTATGCAACTCAATTCAAAGGTACCTGCACTTTCAAACGGTGTTTTGGCTCTTGCAGACGGCTCAGGTAAATTACTTGCAGGTGCTGACAAGTTATCAACAGGTGCGAAAGATTTGTCTGTCGGTACAGTTCAGCTTGATAATGGTATAGCAACATTAAGAACAGGTGCATATTCACTTAATGATGGTGCAACTCAACTTGACAGCGGTATTAGCACTGCAAAGGATGGTGTTGATGAATCAATCACCGATACTATCATACAACTAAATGCTTTGGACGGACTTGCAGATTATGCCGAAGAGCCCGTTTCAACGGTAACAGAATATATTCAGCCGGTGGAGAATTACGGCTCAGCCTTCGCACCTTACTTTATGTGTTTATCTCTTTGGGTAGGCGGTCTGATGATATATTTTGGAATCTATCTTGACTATAACAGAAAAATCAAATCACTTACCAAGGACTCCAACAGAATAATTTTAAGAACATTGTCCTTCGGCCTAATCAGTATGGCTCAGGGTGTACTTCTTGCAATAGTGATTAAGGATATTCTTCACATCGTTGTAAATAATCCGTTAATGCTGTTTATGTCCTGCATACTTGTTTCATTAACCTTTATGACGATTATACAGTTTTGTATTGTAAATCTCGGTGACGCAGGCAAATTTGTTTCACTTTTACTGCTTATTCTTCAGCTTACCTCCTGCGCCGGTACTTTCCCGATAGAAACACAGTCAGGCTTCTTTAGAGTTATCAATAAAATTCTGCCGATGACATATTCAACGCAACTCTTCAAGGAAGCAATCAGCGGAACATCTGGTTCAAATGCAGGAAAAAGTGCATTGATACTTGCTTTGTTCTTTGCAGTATTTCTTGCCATGACTTTGATTTTCAGTCATAGTTCATTGAAAAAAGATTTAAAAAGAATTGATGCTCAAACAAAGGAAAAAGCTGTACTTTAATTATACAGTTTTATTGTAAGAGAGGAGAAATCAAATGGTAAAATTTAATTTTTATCAATATGTATGGATATTTATTTCAGGCTGTTATTTGGGTTACGGTGTTGAAACTCTTTGGTGCCTGATTAAACACGGCTTTATAGAAAGCAGAAAGTCGCTTGTACTTGGACATCTCAGCGTAGCCTATGGTATGGGTGCCGTACTTCTCACGCTTTTACTTGTGCATTTTCAAAATTCATCTGCTTGGAAGATATTTTTAGTTGCTTTTGTCAGCGGAACTGTTGTTGAATATATCTGTTCATTAGGACAGGAAATTTGCTTCGGCTCGGTAGCTTGGGATTACAGCCATTTGCCTCTCAATATCAATGGCAGGGTTTGTCTTTTGTATTCTCTGTTCTGGGGAGTACTGGGTTTATTTTGGGTAAAACTTGTGATACCTTTTATGAGCAAATGCTTTGATAAAATCAGTATTCCATTTGACAAAGTAATCATTTGGGCATTTATAGCATTCTTTGTATTTGATGCTACGCTGTCTGCTTCAGCGGCAATACGAATGGATAAGCGAGATAACGGCGAAGATGCGAAAAATCACTTTGAACAATATCTTGATACTCATTATGACGACGAAACAATGCACAAAATCTATGCAAACTCTAAAAGTGTTGAAAAGAACAAATAAATAGTGATATTTAACAGTTTTATTATAAATCCCTCTGCAATCATTAATCAGCAGAGGGATTTTATAAATTGTATCTTTAAAATTTATTGATAACATTTTAAGAATATGTTATACTCTATTTGCTAGTATAGTTTGTGAATGAAGGGGTTTTTTATGTCACAAATAACAAAAAAGGCTTTAGCTCAATCTTTAAAAAATCTGCTATTAAAGAAACCGTTAAACAAAATAACTATCAATGATATTGCAGATGATTGCGGTATTAACCGAATGACCTTTTATTATCATTTTAAGGATATATACGATTTGGCAGAATGGACCTGTCTTCAGGAAGCGGCTAAGGTTTTAAAGGAAAATAAAACTCATGATACATGGCAGGAGGGTATGCTCCAGATTTTTCATACCGTGCGTGAAAATAAGCCACTCATTATGAATGTTTACCGCTGTGTTGATCGTGAACAGGTAGAAAGGTATCTCAAACCTCTTATTGATAATCTTTTGCTGAAAGTTGTAGAAGAACAATCCGCCGATATGACCGTTCGTCAAGAAGACAAGGAATTTATTGCATCGGTATATTCCTATGTTTTTGTCGGCTTGATGCTTGACTGGATTAAAAATGATATGAAAGAAAAACCCGAACAGCTTATCAGCAAGCTTGCATTGGTTATTCAGGATACATTTACGGATGCACTTGAAAGATTCAGAATAGATAAACCTTTATCAAAAAATGATATTTGATAAAAATTTCAACAGTTTTTTGCCCGTGATAAATTTTTTATCACGGGCATTTTTCTGTTTATTGTTAATCTACAGAAAAATACTATAATAAAATTACAAAATAAAAATTTGGAGGTAAATTTTATGTATTATTCAGCAGGAACCTATGAATCCTTTGCACATCCCGAAAAGCCAAAGAATGTTGACAAAAAATCCGCATATATTATCGGCACCGGTCTTGCCGGTCTTACAGCAGCATTTTATCTGGTGCGTGACGGTCAGATGAAGGGCGAGCATATCCACCTTCTTGAAAAGTTAGAGCTTGCCGGCGGAAGCTGTGACGGACGAAAGGATGTTACAAAAGGCTTTTATATGCGCGGTGGCAGAGAAATGGATAACCATTTCGAGGTTATGTGGGATATGTTCAGAGATGTTCCCTCTTTGGAGAATCCCGAGGTATCCGTTCTTGACGAATACTATTGGCTCAACAAACACGATCCAAACTATTCTCTGTGCAGAGCCTCTGTAAACCGCGGAGAAGACGCTCATACAGATAAAAAATTCGGACTTGATAAAGAATCTGCAATGGCTCTTTCGCAGTTGTTTATTACACCTGAAAAGGCTCTTGAAGGTAAGAAAATTTCGGAGGTTCTGCCGGACTCTTTCTGGTCAACAAATTTCTGGCTTTACTGGCAGACTATGTTTGCATTTCAGCGTTGGTCAAGTGCACTTGAGATGAAACGTTATCTGTGCCGTTATGTTCATCATATTGATGGACTTCCTGATTTCAGCGCTCTTCGCTTCACAAAGTATAATCAGTATGAAAGCCTGATTATGCCACTGGTAAAATACCTTGAAAACCACGGCGTTACAATCGAGTACGGTATGGATGTAAAAAATGTTATTATCGAAACCGTAGGTGACAAAAAAATTGCAAGGCAGATTGTGTTTATTAAAGACGGCAAAGAGCAAACAATAGATTTAGTTGAGGATGACCTTGTGTTTATTACAAACGGTTGTTGCACCGACACTTCCTGCTATGGCGACCAAACACACGCTCCCGACCTTACAAAAGCTAAAAACGGTACTGGCGAGTCATGGGATTTATGGAAAAACATTGCAAAGCAGGCTGAGCACGGTGAGTTCGGTAATCCCGATAATTTCTGCACCAATATTGAAGAAACAAACTGGATGAGCGCAACTGTTGCAACATCTAACGAAGAAATTATTCAACACATAATCAACATTTGCAAGAGGGATCCTCGCGAGGGAAAGGTTACCACAGGTGGTATTGTTACTGTTAAAGACAGTATGGATAACTGGTATCTGTCGTGGACAATCAACCGTCAGCCTCAGTTCAAGTCACAGGATAAAGATACTGTTTTGATTTGGCTTTATGCTTTGAGCACAAACAAGGAAGGTAATTATGTTAAAAAGGCAATGCGTGACTGCACAGGCGAGGAGGTATGCCGTGAGTGGCTGTATCATATCGGTATTCCTGACGCAGAAATTGATGAACTTGCAAAAAATGCCTGCAACACCACAACCTGCTTTATGCCATTCATTAACGCCTTTTTCCAGCCGAGAAAGAACGAAGACCGTCCAAAGGTTGTACCTGACGGCGCTGTAAACTTTGCTTTCCTCGGTCAGTTTGCAGAAACTCCTCGTGACACAATATTCACGATAGAATATTCAATGCGTACCGGTATGGAATCTGTTTATACTCTCCTTGATGTTGACCGTGGCGTTCCTGAGGTTTGGGGCAGTAAATATGATGTTCGTGAGCTTCTCCGTGCCTGTTACTACGCTATTGATAAGAAACCGATTACCGATGTTAAGCTTTCACTTATGGAAAAGGAATTCGTAAAGATTTTGCTTAAAAAGGTTGAAGGTACGGATATTGAAATTCTTCTAAAAGAAAGCGGTCTTATCGAGTAACAAAAAGCAATACAAACAGCAGAGAAGTAATCTTTCATTTACTCCCGAATTATAAATAATAATTTTATAGTATTTTTCCTAAAAGTTGATTCTCAATTAAATGGGAATCAGCTTTTTAACATTTAATAAAAGTAACATATTGAAAATAATGTGCTAAAATCCAACAAAAACAATTCAAGCGAACAAACTGATTTTTTGTATTGTTTTCCTACATGTTATGGAAAAAAGGTATGCGTTTTGACTCCTAAACTGACGGCTACACAGGAGAATGAGGTTTCAGAAAGAGTGCGCCAAGTGAAAATTAGGCAGAAAAATCGGACAAGGAAAGCCCTAAACACCGCTGTTTTCAGGGTATTTAATCATCCGTGTTACTGCTACGGACCAGTAGGTCGAGGGTAAATAGGTGCAAACCATTACAAAAACTGACGCACTACTGTACGGCAGTTTTTGAAAGGAGAAACATATGGAGTGATTGTTAATGATTGCTTTAGCAATTATTCTAATCACGGAATATGTTTGGACGAGACGCCCATTTGACTCCCACTGATATTTTTTATATAATTGAAACAGACAAATCGGAATTTGTGGAGGTTATTTATCTGTATGGATACCCTTGAAATAAAAAAAGTGAACAGAGGAACAGACTTAGCAGATAAACTAATCTGTTTTGTTGAAAATTTCTCATGGGAAGATGTAAAAGACCATATGTTAGGTGTGCTTCGAGAATGGGCATTTACGGATTGGGAAACAGTATTCGTAGCAATAGCAGACGGTCAAATTGTAGGAATGACATCTATTATGAAGACAGACTATTATCCGTTACCTGAAATATATCCATGGATATCAAGTGTATTTGTAACGGAAGACTATCGTGGATATAGGATTAGTGAAAAATTGATTGATTTTGCAAATAAATACGCAAGAGAGATTGGATTTGAAAAAACATATATCCCAACAGAATTTATTGGATTATATGAAAAATATGGTTATTGCTATATTAAGGATATTGTAAATTATGGTAACGGTATAGACCGTCTGTATGCTAAAGAATTAAAATGACTTCATTAGTGAAATTCCAATTTGTAGAGCAATTATTTATCGTCAATAACGCAAAGAATCAGGCTCAAGGATTTTGTTTGTTCCTTGAGCCTTTTGCTATGCCGAGAAATGTATGAGCTTGTTCTTTCGCTTGTTTTCGGTTTCGGCTATTAGATTACCACAAGCGGTTTCATATATCCGGAAAATTTTATTGTTGATTTGAAAATATTTCAATAGTATAATTGAGTCAAATAATATCGCACATAATCTAACAGAGGGATTAAATAATGACTGATTGGAATTCAACTCAATATACAAAATTTGAAAAGGAACGAACTCAACCGTCAATTGATTTGATAAGTAGAATAGGCATTTCTCCAAAATCAATACTTGATATTGGATGCGGACCGGGAAACAGCACAAATCAATTAAGAATGCATTTTCCAAGCTCTGATATAATAGGCGTTGACAGTTCGGATAATATGCTCGACAGAGCCTCGAGGGCTTATCCCGATTTACGATTTATCAAATGTTCAATACCGAATGACCTTGATGCTTTAGAAAAATTTGACTTGATATTTTCAAACGCCTGCTTACATTGGATACCGAATCACGAAAGCCTTTTACCCAGCTTAATGGATAAGCTTAATGACGGCGGAGCTCTTGCAGTTCAAATGCCGCTTGTTCAAAATGCAATGTTTTACAAGCTTTTAGATAAATTGATTTCTAATGAAAAATGGAAGCAATTAAGAACAATAAAAAATTTCCATAATCTTTCGCCAAGCGAAACCTATGATATACTTTCACGCATTGCAACAAATGTAACAATGTGGGACACAACATACTATCATATTGTTTCATCGCATAATGCAGTATTGGATTGGTACAAGGGTACAGGATTAAAGCCATATCTTGACGCACTTAATTCCTGTGAGAAAAATGAGTTTTTGAGCGAGCTATTGGAGATGATAAAATCGAACTATCCTGTTCAAGCTGACGGTAATATTATTCTAAAAATGCCAAGACTGTTTTTTATATCTGTAAAATAACATTTCTTTCACGCACCTCCGAAACTCAAAGAGGTGCGTGAAATTATTAATATAAATTTTATTACCTTTTTGAATTTGTATCAATCCAAATTCTCAGTTGCTCTTTCGGAACGGATTTTCTTCTGACCATTACAACAACAGGAAAGCTATTGTCATTTCTAATCAGCCGGAATGTCTTTTACAGCAAAATTAGTTTTATATTTCATTTATACTATGAAATTTATTAGTAACTCATAAATTCGCTAATATCTTGTTTAGCAGGAGTAAATCTTCTAAAATGAGTA
>JBJFHZ010000073.1:0-46507 GCA_051894075.1 Eubacterium sp. | reverse complement strand
TATCAATGGTAAATCTTGAATTTGTAAATGCTGTTTTTGGTTGTCATTGTGATGAGGTTATCCTCAATTATATATGTTCCGAAATTTGTTCTTAGATAACCATCTCTAAGATTGAAATATATGAAGCGTTCGCCTTTTCTTATATCTTTACTTTCTAAAATATACAATTGACCTTCTAAGTAAAGGAAGCACTCACGCCATTTCCAAGCACGATAGCTTTTATCCGATATTTTTTCAACAGAGATAAGCTCTGCGTGTCTATAAAATTCAATAATCTTACACATGATGTTCTCCTATTCTTTCATTAGTTTGAGTGCTAATTTGAACCCCTTTTCAAATGCTTGGCACTCAATTAGTGAGGCATATTCTGTGAAGCAATCAAAATACTTTTCAAATGTAGCCAAGTCATAATTCTTTAGGGAAGAAGATAATGTTTCGTGATGCCGAGCAATCAGTGAAACTAATTCTTTCTCCTCATCAGTAATAACCTTATTTTCGTTCGGTCGAATATTTCCATACCATAGTTCTTGTAGTGTTGTCATAAATAATCAACTCCCTTGCAGTACAACATATACCACAAGAGAGTTCACAAGTCCAGACCAAATATCAATTGTAATATAAATCAAAGCGACACTTTTTACTCTGTGTCAATTGTATTTTCTATTTCTATTACTATTGAATCAACTTAATTATAATGATAGAATAATATCATAAATTTATTCGGAGAAATATTTTGAGGTGGGGTAATATTATGAAAAATGAGGAACGGATTTGGCACAACGAGAAATTTGAAAACTGCCCTTTCCCACAATCTTCCCAATTCAGCGGTATACTTTTAACAGGCAGATATGCCAATTATACTAACGCCGACACTTTTTATCCTTCTTGGGGCAGTGACGGTAACCTTTATTGCCCGTGGACTGACGGTTACATAGGTGAGGACGGCTCATTTTCTATGATTGGAAACGATGGGCTCACTCAAACGGGGCAAGTAAAAATTGTTGGCGACGACCCTTTTAATTTGGAAATTGTAAATTTAGGTCATATGACCGCAGTTTCCAAGCCTTTCGGCGGCAGATATCCCAGCGGCTGTCTTATGTATAACGGCGTTTGGTATCACGGGTCATATTGCCTCACAAATACAAAAAGAAACACATCCAATGTTGGATGGACGAAATTAGGACCTTTTGTGGGTTTCCGTACTTCTTCCGATTGGGAGCACTACACAACAAGTTGGGATGACGGCTATTGGAAACCCTGTCCCCATACAAGCCGTTTCCCCCTGTTCCGTGAACACGGTATTTTAAAGCCCATAAAAATCGGAGCTCCTCATTTTGTAGATTTCGGTAAGAATATGGAGCATTCTCCCGACGGTAAGGCATATATGGTAGCTCACGGCTCTTCAAAAAAGAAATCGTGGAACAGTTGGATTCAAGGTGATGAAGTATATCTGGTGCGTGCATATCCCGAAAAACTCAATGATTACTCTGCTTATGAATTCTACGGAGGAAAAGATGAGCAGGGCAGGGATATTTGGACGCATAAATTCAAACAAATCCGCCCTATTGCTAAATGGGACAGTCATTTGGGCTGCGTTACAATGACATATAATGCACCCCTTAATAAATACTTTATGTGCATTACACGAGGAGTAATAGCCGAAAAATATGACACAATGATTTTAGAGTCTGATAGTATTACAGGACCATGGAATATGGTACACTATATGAAAGCTTTTGGACCCGAGGCCTATTTTGTGAATATACCAAGTAAATTTATTAGTGATGACGGAAAAACAGCAATGCTTTGGTATTCTGCAAACTTTTCCGATAACCCTTGGGGCAAGGAAAAAACAAGAGCAGAAGACCCTATAGGCAGTAATTACAGTCTTGTGGTTCAAGAAATCAAATTGATGGATAACTTGCAGAAATAATGAGTTTATATTATGCCACATATCGCAATGTTGTATTTTTAACGTAAGAATGGTGGATTTACATAGCATCAATAAAGCATCAGAGTATTTTTCAAACACATTCAAGTCATCTTTCTTGAGGGAAGAAGATAATGCTTCGTGATGCCGAGCAATTAACTCAATCAATTTTTTCTCCTCGTCAGTTGTTATTACTTTATCTTCATTCGGTCTAATGTTCCCATACCATAAATCTTGAAGTATATTCACAAATAATCAACTCCCTTGCAGTACCACAAGGGAGTTTTAATGTCCGGAGATTTTTGCTGATATTAATTTATCTAATCAGGACTTAAATAATTGAATTTTTATTTAATTGATTATTGAAATATCATCTTTCAAGTATCTGTTTTGAAAGCTCTTGGATATTATCATGCCGTACAGTTTGGGTTAATTCGGTATCCGAAAGCACCCAGTCCCATTCGAGTTTGAACCAGTCAATTTCGGTATGCCTGCCGGTTTCTGCTTCAAGTCTGACACCTTCAATGAACTTATCCCAACGCATTTTGTAAAAGGATGAAACCAAGTCGCCTAACTGACGGTTTGCATAATCGTGGAGATATCCTTTAGCGTCAGAGCAACGCCTTGAATACCAGGTGGTTATTAATGCCTTGGCGTTGAGAATATAAAGCTCCCTTGTGAAATCATCAAGCGTTGCACAGTATTCCTTTGGTTTGCCCAAATATGACGACAATGACCAGTCACTGCAGTTTAGGAGCACTTTGTCGAGCATATCGCAAAGCTCTGAAAAAGCATCGGCATAATCATTAAAGGCAGAATAATTTTTACGCTTATACGCCGACATCATATTTTCAAGCACGGTTTTAATTCTGTTTGAAAGTGCCTGACGGAGTAAATCCACTGCATCGAAAATATAACACTCATTGTTTTTAAACAAATCATAGTCCGCCAAAAACAGCCTTACAGCCTCGTCTAATTCCTCAGTGGGATAATGTATATTTGTATATCCCCAGCAGGACGCCTTACTCAGTTTACCCTCGGGGCGACAGCAAACGGTACATTCAGGTGCACCTTCTCCTTTGTCAAAATATTTTTCGGAAAGAGCATTCTCCGATAAAATTATCATAGCCCTTACAATGCTTTCGCTTTCCCCACCGT
Source organism: Eubacterium sp. (assembly GCA_051894075.1). GTDB lineage: Bacteria > Bacillota > Clostridia > Oscillospirales > Acutalibacteraceae > Eubacterium_R. The sequence goes on along the minus strand of JBJFHZ010000073.1, from coordinate 43,419 downwards.
ATCTGCACAAACAGTAGTCCTTTATCCACTCCTGCGTGCTTTTGGGCAAATCCCATACGGTAGAAAAGAGCCTTTCCGTCATAACAGGGTTTACATTATTGCTCTCGGAGGTAAGGGCAATACCCCTAAAATTATGCTTTTGAGAGGCTTTTTCAATCTGTTGTGCAAGGGTGTCCAGATTGCCGTAAATACCGTTTCGTCCTCCGAAATTATTTAACATTCCGAAAAGATAATTATATTTTGAAAGCTGTGAAAAAAGTCCTACACTGTGGGGCTTTTTTTCTGCATACAAATCAAGCATAAGTATATGCTTTTTACGATATGATTTTACTGCCCGGGTGAACTTATAAGTGGGATTTAAGCCCCAGCTTTGCATTACCAAAACTGCATCTTTATCGTAGGAAAGAATGCTTTTCATAATATTTACATAGCACTTTCTTTCGTTTGTGCCCCTCAGCGTTCCGCCCTCGTGGCAGACGTCGCCTGCATAATAATGGGTGAAATCGCCGAACACCTCCCGCTGACTTTCATAGAAAAGTGAGGCATATTTAATGAATGAGTCACTGTCGGGTCTGAAAAGACATGGTCGGTTAAATCCATTCCACTTTCCCTGACTGATAATGGGAATGCCCTTGTCCTTTTTCTGTATATCCGACGGCACCATTCCCATATATGCCTGCAAGACAACATTCATTCCAAGGGTTCTCATTTTAAGATGATTTTTACGTGCAAGATTGCACCGCTGAGCAAAGTAATCATCATGAATAGGACCGCCGGTAGTACAGATATTACCCATACAAAACCACGCAAGATACGACGGACCAACAAGGAAATTTTTGATTTCGCCGAGACTGTAGCCAAGCTTGGTAAGAAAACGGCGGTAAACCTCCTCAATACCCGTTATATCCATTACAAGATTAACTCCGTTCATTGCAAGGAAGTCGATTTCCCTCTGCCATTCCTCCTCACCCCAAAAAGCCATTGTGTAGGAATGAGCACAGTAGTTGTAGACAAAGCGATGTGTAAAAGCAGTCTTGCGGTAAATTTTTTCGTTAGGCAGTGGCAGAGCTTCGGGAAGATTAACCTGCTTGCCGTTTCGTGAAATATGACAATGGCAAACCTCTTTCAAATAGCAGTTAAACGCCGAGGCAAGGCCCACTCCGTTGCCCGAAATCAGCCTGATTTTGCCTTGATGGGACTCAACGGTAAAGCAATCACCCTTTGACGCCTTATCCAGAACTAAATCGAAAAACCGGGTATACACTTCACCGATTGTCCTGCCTATAACACCCAGCACCTCGGACTTTATATCATCATCGGTAATTTCTCTGTTGTATTCGCTTTGGTCGAATGGCTCGACCTCATTAAAAGCAGTCTCCTTTATTGGAGTATCACTCTCTTCACCGTAGATCTCAATGCTGTTGATCGTGGGATGTTCACCGCTGTAATATTTGATAAAAATTCTTACAAACCTTGCGATGTTTTCGCCCTTTTCAAAGCGGTAAAAATTCACTCCGTCAAGGCTTTTGAAAATTTCCGCTTTAACCTCTTCTTCATCGGGAAATACAGGCTGTACTTCGTGTATGCTCATATTTTTTGAAAAAACAAGGTCAACACAGCAGGGATATGTATCGGCTGAAAATACAGGCACGGCACATTTATCTGTTGGCACACCGCCGTTTATTATTTCATAATTTAAAAGCTTCATAGTATCACCATAAAAACTAATGTAATGTTACTTTCCTATTTGCTTAACAAGGTCGTAATGCTTACTGTTTCGGAGGAATACGGGGATTTGGTCAAGCCTTGCACTGACTTTAACGGTTTGACCGCCATCGTACATTTTGCCGTTTATTGCGCTCTGCCATTTTGCACCCTTTGGCAGATAGACCTCTCTTTTAGTTGAAAACTGCTCTGTGATAGGTGCAACAAGCATATCTTCACCGTACATATATTCATCGCTGATGCTCCAACAGTTATCGTCATCGGGGAACTCGTAAAACAGTGTTCTTATAATGGGGTCGCCGTAAGTATGTGCCTGCTCAAACAACTGCATTGTGTAGGGCTTTATTGAGTTTCGGATTTGAATATACTTTGTCAATATCCTCTCTACTCGCTTGCCGTAGCTCCAAATTTCGTTTGGCTGACCTGAAAACAGTAGCTTTGTGCCATCTGCTTTTTCAGGGATAAAGTCTTTTGCTCTGTCGCCGTGCAGACGCATTACAGGGGAGAAGGTGCCGTATTCAAACCACCTAATTAACAGATTTTTGAATTTAAGAGATTTTGGATTCGGCGTTGAAAAGCCGCCGATGTCCGTATTCCACCAAGGTATTCCCGCAATACCTATTTGCTGACCTGCGACTATCTGCCGTGCGAATACATCAAATTTACTTTCAACATCGCCGGACCAAACAAGTGAGCCGTATTTTTGGCTTCCTGCCCAAGCGCAACGGGATAGGCTGACAATTTCTGCTTCGCCCTCCTGAGTTAAGCTGTCATAAAACGCTTTTTCGCAAAGGAGGGGATAGAGGTTTGCAATTTTTTGATATTTACCGGCTTTGAGCTTGTGACTTTCGGGAGATTTCCTTGACAGCGTCGGCTCAATTTCATCAAGCCAAAACAGATGAATACCGTAGTCATAATAATTTTTCCTGCACTTTTCCCAAACATAATCAACTGCTTCGGGATTGCTCATATCAAAGAATGCAGTTGTTCCGAAAAGGTCGCAATGAGATAAATCTCCGTCAGTTTCGGCAAGGAGATTTTTCTCCTTCATTTCACGGTATGTATCGCTTTTAACCTCGGTATGAGGCCAGAAGGAAATCACAAGCTCCGTACCAATAGCTTTAAGCTCGTCTACCATTTTCTTTGGATTCGGGAATAAATCCTCATCAAATTTCATATCGCCCAAGGTTGGATAATGGTAAAAATCACACACGATTATATCGAGGGGAATGTTGCGTTTTTTGTATTCTCTTGCAACATCAAGAAGCTGTTCCTGATTCCAATAACGAAGTCGGCTCTGCCAAAATCCCATTGCATATTCGGGCATAACGGGAGCCTTGCCTGTTACATTTGAGTATGCTCTTACAAGGTCTTTCGGCGTGTCCTCGGCAACTACCCAAAAGTCAAGCTTTTCGGTGCAATCGGCACGCCATATCATTTTGTCATTAGTAAATTCAGCCTGACCGATTGACGGATTGTGCCAGAAAAAGCCGTAGCCCTTACTTGAAATTACATAAGGAATACTGACCTGCTTGTTCTCTTGATAAAGAGGCAGAGTGGAATTTTTCAAATCAAACTTACCGTTTTGATACTGCCCCATTCCGAATAACTTTTCATTTTCGGGAACCTGAAATTCTGCTTTAAGCCTGTATTCATTATCTTCGATATAATCAAACTCAAAGTCGGCTATATTTGCTTTAATCAGTTTATCGTTTTTCTTGTTATAAAAAGCAATAGTCAATCCTGCACTGCTTGACTGCAACTCAATTTTCGTGTTCCTGTTAGTCATAACAGCGCGGTTGTTTTCCATAATTATTGACGGCTGTTCGTTGTTTGTTTTCGACAGCACAGGCATATAGTCGTTGACGGTTTCATTTACCGTTGCATAAAATCTAATACCGTTACCGTAAGCCTCAATATTTATATACAAATTTTCAGCTTTGATTTTCAATATGTCATTTTCCTGTTTAATAATGTTGTCCACTTTCAATACCTTATTGTGTTTCATAATCATTGTAATTTGATTATACAATTATTCTTCAATCTTATCAATATTAAGTTATCTGCTTTGATATTTTCGTTTACAAATTTATGCAAAAATGATATTATGATTATGTTTGATAGTATAAATCTTCAGGAGAAATATGATGATATTTTCAAAACGAAATCAAAGCATGGAATTCAATAATCAAAATACACAGTCGGGTAACCCCATTTTGCCGTTTGATGAGTTGATCCCCGATGTTGAGGCACGAGTATATACTGACAAAAACGGCGAGAAAAAAGTTTATCTTTACGGCTCCTGCGACGAGTTCGATTCAAAAACCTGGTGTTCTTATCATTACAAGGTATTTTCATCTCCTGTTACCGATTTGAAAAATTGGACAGACCACGGCGTGTCATTTGCTTCAAGAAAAGGTGAAAATTACAAATGGCAGGGTAAAAACGCTTCAGGAATATATTGGAGCAGAAACCGTCTTTTCGCACCCGATTCTTTGAAAATAGGGAATTTATATTATTTAGTAACCTGTATTCAGGGCGGCAAGTGTCTCGGTATGGCATTCAGCAATACTCCCGAAGGTCCATTCAGTCCTGCTAAAAAAATTCTATACGATGACGGCAGTGAAACCTCAAGCATTGACCCTACTCTTTATGCAGAGGAAGCTGCCGACGGGCTTAAGGTTTATCTGCTTTGGGGACAGAGACCGTCATTCAATGCCCGAGGACTGCTCGGTGCAGAACTTGTTAAGGACAAGGACGGTCTTTATACGGTTGTAAAAAAGGAAACAGAGCGGGTGCTCTTTACAGGTGAGGAAGATGAATTCGGCTTTTACGAGGGAGCCTCCATACGAAAAATCAACGGAAGATATTATATTTTGTATCCGTCAGATAAAGGCAACGGTGTGCACACAATGTCGTATGCCGTTTCCGACTCCCCTCTCGGTCCTTATGAATTCGGCGGAAATATTTTGGAAAATGACGGATGTGATTTGCGTTCGGGAAATAATCACGGCTCATTTTGTCAAATAGGCAACCAATGGTATTTGTTTTATCATCGCGGATTCAATAACGGTGACTTTCAGCGTCGTGTGTGCGTGGAAAAGATTTATTTTGACGAAAACGGAAAAATAGGGGACGAAAACGGGAATATGGTAAAAATGACCAACCACGGCTTTAACGGTCCGTTAGACCCTTATCAAACTGTCAGTGCGGTTTATGCTACGCATGTGAGAGTTGACGGCTTTCCGAGTAGCTGTTACTTAACACGAAATCGTAAAAAGGTACATATACTTACAGATATTTATGACGGTAACTGCGTTGAATTCAGAGATTTTGATTTTAAAAACGGTGCTGAAAATATTGCATTTACAGCGGTACTTTCCGCAAAAGAAAACGGCTCTGTTGATGTAATTTTAGATGACCCGAATAATGCACCGATTTGCAGCTTGTCTGTTTACAGAAAGCCTTTTTCCGAATATACAGAATACGGCACACCCGTTTCTGTGCCCTCGGGCATACATACAGTGTATTTTCATTTTAATGTGGACAGCGATAAGTCGCTCGGTACATTTGTATCATTTAAGTTTTGTAAATAACCGTTAAGTATTAACAGACTTTATATTGTTAGATTAAAAATTTTAAGGTAGAAGTGGTTTTAATACAAAATCACTCCTACCTTTTCTTATGCTAACTATGTTTATAGTTCTATTTTAATCTAATACTTCCGTGCTCAAGTTTATGTCCATACCAAACTAGCTGCCTGAAGAAATAAGCGGAATATATATGATATCGCATAACTGAAAAATATTGAATAACCATAAGTTATATTTAGATTTTTTAGTAATAAAATTCCTTTATATTCTTTTTGTAAAGGCTTGAAAACCGATGTTTTCAAGCCTTTTTTTGTGCCAAAATGACCACAAATTGCCCAAAATAGCCATATTTTTCGGCTTGTAAAAATATGATAAAATCTTTAGTGAGACATTTGAGTGTCACTTAAAAATAGGCTTTGAACCATAGATTTTGAAAACCGAAACGTTAATTTAAGTAAATTTACTGAGATAATCACAAAGACATTTGAGAGACAATTCTCTAATGTTCAAGTCAATTTAATACATAGCGGTGTAGTGTAACGCTAGCACACCAGACTCTGTTTTGAAAGGTCAAATCCTTTCACCGCTGCCAAAAAAAGCACGATGGTTTTGATACGAAACCATCGTGCTTTTTCTTTACTGGTTTATATTTACACAGCAATTTGATATAATCTACTCGACAAACTTGAATTTGACGAAAAATAGTTGAATGCAATAGATACATTCAAGCCCTCGTTCCGAAAGGGAGCGAGGGCATTTTTTGCAATCCATTCGAAAAATCTTAGCAACTCTACCTTTGATGGGTGGAACAGTCCCATTTTTGATGTATAATATCAGTAATCAATTTAGGAGGGAGCACTATATGGATAGAATAAAAATCGGCAAGTTTATTGCATCGTGTCGTAAAGATAAAAGAATTACGCAAGAGCAGCTTGCAGAAATACTTGGTGTAACGAGCAAATCCGTTTCCAAATGGGAGAATGGAATTTGCTTGCCTGATGCTTTGCTATACGAGCCTTTATGCATAGCATTGGAGATAACAATAAACGAATTATTTGCCGGTCATCGAATTAAAGACGAAGACTATAAAAGAATAGCAGATGAGAACTTAATGCAAGTGCTCAAATATAAGCTATACAGTTTGAGTAATAAAGATATAACGTTCAATAAATTTGATGATGCTCTGACGCAGATTTCTGAACTGACAGCACAGTTAAAATCATTTAAGACGAAAAACGAAGCAGTTGTTTACTTGATGAAGCACACTAACTCGTCATTTGAGCTTTGTGAAAGAGTTTATGATTTCTATACTGGATTGTTCAATATCAAGTAATTTGAGGAGGATAAGAAATGAAGAAAGAACCGTGGAGAATTGTTGTTGGCATTTTCGCCATTGCGTTTATCGTGTATATGTGGGTTAAAAAAGACATTATGACAACATATGCTACAATGCCGCAAGAGCAGGTTATTCCTCTTATTGCCACTACGATTGCTGTTGCGTTGTTTAAGGTCGTCGTTGTTACAGGAGTCATTTTGCTGATTAAATGGGTTATCGGCAAGATAAATAAGAAGTAAGCCAATTCCAATTTGTCTGTCGGTTGCATACACCTTTTCGGTTGCATTTCAATGCAACTTTGCAACCGATTGCAACCCGTATCAAAAATTGCGTTTTAATTCATAAAAAAAGAGCTGATCTCCAGCTCTTTTTGCATATAATTAAAAATCGGTTTTTTAATTATTATAGCATAAATAATTAGACTAGGGGTAGCCTAATTATTTTATCAACATTTTTACAGCTAACTTAAAGCCTATCTCAAATGCTTGAGCCTTAATCAGTGAAGCGTATTCAGTGAAGCAATTAACATATTTTTCAAACATATCCAAGGACTCCTTTGCAGTACCACAAGAGAGTTAGAATATCCAGTATAAAATTATGGAGAAATAAATGCCCTCTGGTTTGCGATCAAAAAGTATTGTGCTATAATTGAATTATAAATCATTAATTCCTGTGCGACATTTTCGGTGCACGCAATATGATTTAATATTGATAGAAAATTTCGGAGGTAAAATTATGAAAGAAGAAATTATTAAATTTTTAGAGGAAAACTTTGATTTAGACAATTATGAGTTGCCCGATGAATACAACTATTCCTGTTTGCCATTGTGCTTGCTTGACGCTGTATTTTCAATAGGTGCAAATTACAAATCGACTCAAAATGTTGTTGACAGATTTTGCGATATAAATAATTTGGAAATATTCAAATCTGATACAAGTGAAGGTTATACAATAAAAGAATTTATAGATTATATAGATAAAACAGGTGTTCAATCATTTGCCGAAAATGTTATAAAAAACACTCAACGCACCTCATCAACAAACGGTATTCTAAAAGCAGAGGCTGTCCTTGAATGTGCCAAAGTATTTGATAGAAACTCAATTCAAACAATAAATGATTTTAACAGACTTTTAAATGATGATATTGAGGAAGAATACAAAAAAGTTAAAGGACAAGGCAGCGGAATTTCTCTTTCTTACTTAAAAATGTTGTGCGGTGATGAAAACACCTTGAAGCCAGACAGACATATTATGAGATTTTTAGTTGAATTTGGTTATGAAGGCATTGATTGTATTAACGCACAATCAATAATGGAATCCGTTGTTGCTGATTTGTCAGCAAAGCACAATGGTATAAATGTCAGAAAAATTGACTATATCATTTGGAATTATATGAGCAAAAGATAATATGCGAACACTTTAAAAGCAGATGTACTAATTTCGGTGCATCTGCTGTGTTATTATATGGGTAAAGGAGTTGATTTTATGAAGGTTACGGTTTATTCAAGAAAAGCGGTTGAATCATTACTGCGAAACGGTTTTCCCGAAAACACGGCGGTTATCAGCTTTTACGACCCCATTGACCGAAGAAACAAAAATGATTATGCACCTGTTGATTTTTCGGGCAAGGCTGACAGAGTGTTTTATGTTCCGATTTATGACATTGATATTGAGGTGGTTGGGGATTTCGGTCTTACATACGAAACATATTTCCCCGAGGCAAATGTGCTTGCCAAGTTTATTGACAAAGCTCAAAATGACGGGATGGATATAATATGTCAATGTGAATACGGACAAAGCCGCAGCGCAGGTATAGATTCGTCCTCAAAACCTTGTTGTTTATTGATTGCATCCCTTGCATATAAATTTGCAACTGCTGCACCTCTACTATGTCCCGTAATAATTAAGTTAATATCCTTTGAAGGATTATTTTTCTTTGTTTGTTTATAGTAATTTGAAATGCTGTTTTTTATAGAATCCTTTGCAATTCTAAAGTTTTCATGTTCATTAGTTTGTGGTTTATATTCATTACCCGTTATCTGAACATTTCCCTTCCATTCGTCGTGGTAAGTTCCTCTAATTACAACAAACATATCAATAGAATTGGTGTTAGTTCGAGTTAACATATAAAAGGCTACATCGTCTGGATTTGTTTTTTTGAATAGTTGTGCATTTCTAAGGAATCATTATCGTATCCAACCAAATTATCCAGCTCACTATTTAATGTGTCTGGGATTTTTCTGTCTGATTTAACATCATAAGAAAAATAAGATAAATTCATACAAAGTTTAACATCATCAATGTTTAAGTTATCATCAAGAATACTTTCTTCATCGTTAGAAAATGAAAATCTAGTTCCAGTCATTTCGAAATCTTCAAAATGCCAATTTCCAGCAGTAACACATTGACAATATCCTTGATAAGGATGTACTAATATCGAAAACCATGTGTTATAAAATTCTGGTATGGAGAATTGACATGTGAAAGAATAGTCATGTCTATAGATTGTTCCTTCAACTTGCTTAGATAGATTATAAGAACCTAGATTAGTTGCGACAAAAGAACCTCTAAATTTATCTCCTACAATTTGAGTAATTGTAAAAGTGCAATTCGGCTTATATCCATAGCTTGCCGTTGTAGAACCACTGTATTGACAGTAAAAATCATCAGAATTTGAAGCGGATGAAATAATAGGAAAAGAAGTTATTGATAGAATTATTATCAATATAATGCAAATTGTTTTTTTCATCATATTATTCTCCTTTTATTTATATAATTTGGTTTTGTTCTTTTAATGATTTAATTGTTTTATACTCCATAAAATATCCTTCTCTCAAATCATAATCGTTTGGCTGTTCTTTTTTTATTACGACTTCATTATTCGTTATATAAACCAAAATATCTCTATCAAAATCAAAGTGATTATTTATATCATTCTTGATTTGATTTTTAATTTCATTTGTCTTTTGCTTATCGTCTATATATTTCGAAATATCATCGACTGAATAATATATTACAAAATCATGACTGTAATCTTTTATGAGAAAATCCAAAAATTCTTCAATTTGATCTTTTTTGATACGATCATTTGGTTCTGTAGCAAGATTTTGATATTTATAGATATCTTCTGAATACAACTCAAAGCCGATTATTTGTTTATTTATGTTGTTTTGTAAGTATCCCAACGACCAATCATAAATTTCTGATAATTGAAGATCATCATAGTATTGCCCATCTAAATAATCAACAAAAAAAGTTTCGTTTTTGTATTTGAACTTCCAACGCGGACCGATTTTTTCAAAATCAAAAACATTAGCAGAATTATTACTGTTGTTATGTATATACGGAGGTATTAAATAAATTGATTTTACTTCATTTTTTTCGAATCCGTATTTATCACTTAAATATGTTTTTGGTAACTGCAAACATACAAAATATATTAAGAATATACTCAAGAATAAAACTATTATGACTAATGATAACTTTTTTTATTTTTCATATACATCTCTCCTTGTATTTCAGTATTAAATGTATTTTTATTAGAAAAACTGTTCATTCTACATCATTTTTTATATATTCCCATTCATCAATATCTCATCACTAAAGATCAATATTCCACCACCGCCTTCACCGGTAGCAACACCTGTAAAAGGATTGATATTAATAGTGAAAACAGCATCATATGAAGTAATTAGCCAATGGAAATTAAAATTGAAATTACATACATAATAATCTTCATATAGTTTAATTGTTCCTAAAACATTTTTATCTACGGTCACTAAATCGTGATCAATATATACATGTCCTGAAAAAGTATTATTTGATAAATCAACATTATATATATCAAATTCCATTGGGGTTGACGCATCATATGTACCACTATATGATGCAGTAAATACATTATTATTTGCTTCAGCTTCAAGTGGAAAGGGCACAATTATAGAAAAGATCAAGTCATAATGATAATTAAAGAAATAGTTCTTTTTTGTTTCATTTTATTCTCCATTCAACATAATTTGATGTTATTGATTATTTACATTAGGTATAGCTTTCCCATTTATCTTCTTTGAATTTGTCTATTACCCTTACTGGTTTTTCTTGAAGATACTCGGCAGTGCATTCCGATTCACAGCCTAAAACATTCTTTATAGTTTCACCTAATTCTTCATTAATGCCATAATAACCCGGTCCTTTGGGGTCATAATAGAAAAAAATAGAATATTTTTTATTCACATTATAATTCATTAAAAAATCTTTTGCGTCATTTTTTGACAATACATATGCATAGTTAATATTTGTAGTTTTAAGATAAGTTAGAATGTCATTTGTTTTAAAATCAAAGCCTATAATTCTTTTATCAACATTTTCCTGCAACCATTCTGTGCACCAAAGTTCAATATCTTCAAATTGATAGTCATCATAAAATCCATCTTCATCTCTGCAAACAATGAATAATCTATCGTTATATTCAAACTCAAAAGAAAAATCTATCCATATAGGCTTTTGAAAGAATATTTTATATTCTTCCCAAAATAAATGAGCTTGATTATAATCTATCAATTCAAATTCTTCCGGCTGGGCATCATATTTTTCACAAAGATAATTCTCTGCCTTGGCTTCCACAAACGGATAGCATACAGAATCTAAAAGCTTATATACTCCCGCCAACGCTATTATGCAGGCTATTACTATTATCGGTATTTGTATTTTTTTATTTTTCATATAATTTCTCCTTGTATTTCGGTATTAAGTGTATTTTTATTAGGAAAAACTGTTCATTCTATATCAATTAAAATTTTCACAGCTTACTCCAAGGAATTTAGCAACGCTTCGCAACCGGCATAGATGTCCTTGTAGCACCTGTCAAAATCACGGGTGTACCAAGGGTCCGAAACATCTGCACTACTGCCTGTGTATTCCATCAGTTTGTGGATTTTGTTGTCCTTATCTCCGCCGAGAGTTGTACCCTTTGCAAAAACATATTCGCCGTCACATTCAATCTCAACACCTTGATTTTCAAAATCAATATTTGTGCTATCATCCTTTGCACAAACCATATCCAGATGTCCTTGAATTATAACGGTGCTGTCTCCTGTATAATTCGGAGAAGCGTTTTTCCTTATTACAACATTGTTATGGCTATCCCTAAAGTATTCAAGATTATGTTTTTTTGCAAAGTCAACAACATAATCTGCAATTTTATCGGTATGATATGAGCCATGAGGAATACTGCATATTTCCTCAAAATAGCAAAAAACCTTCTTCGGCTCTAAATTATCAAGAATCATAATTACTTACCCCGTATTTTAAATTTTAATTACCGAATATATTAAACCACAGCACAAGCAGTAATACAAGTGCAGCCTTATTTATTTTTTAGTTACCTCTGACTTTATCATAATATACAATTTGCATTATTTTTACATATATGGTATATTAGTAACAAAAATTGATGAAGGGAAATTCACCATGACACAAGCATTACCAAAAGCAAAAATGTACCGTTATTGCCTGGCGGATATTGCCAAGGGACTTTTTAACGGTATGATAGGAAATTACTTGCTCTATTTTTTTCAGCCAACAGTAAAAAGCGGCTTGCCTAATCTTTTGCCTCAAAACAAATTATTAGGCTTTATCACAATTATGGCACTGATTACAGGTGTCGGCAAGGTTGTTGATGCAGTTACAGACCCGTTGGTTGCATCTCTTTCGGACAAATGCAACCACAAGGATGGCAGGCGTATGCCGTTTTTGAGATTTGCAGCACTTCCTTATGCACTTTCACTTTTACTGATTTTTTATGCTCCATTTAGTGAAGGCTCTGTGGGCAACGCAATTTGGGTTGGCTTCTTCCTTATTGCATATTACGTTTCATATACATTCTTCTTCATTCCACGTAATGCTCTGGTGCCGGAGATTATTCCTGATTCTAATGTGCGTGTTGGATACTACACTGTCAGCACGGTATTCTTTATGGGCTCAAGTGCATTTATGTATGCTGCAACCCTGTTTGTAAATATGCTTAAAAATGCAGGATTATCGCCATTGTGGGCATGGCGAACGGTATTTACTGTTTTTGTGGCAATAGGTATTATTTGTCTTTTGCTTAGTGCGTATGCTTTTAATGAAAAGGACTATGTGCAAAACAGCACAAAGCCTAAAGATTCTGTGTTTAAGTCCTTTGGAATAGTTTTAAGAAACCGCAATTTTGTGATTTTCAGTTTGGGAGATTTGTTCAGTTATATTTCTCTGTGCTTCTTTGAGTCAGCAATGCTGTACTACATTACTATGCTGTTAAATATTGAAGAAAGCCAAGTGTTTTATGTTCTGCTTGCGGCAATCGTAACGGCGATTTGTCTGTTTCCGGTTATCGTTAAAATATCCAGAAAATACAACAAAAAAATGCCATTGATTATAGCAAGCGTTTTGTTCACCATAGTATTTGCAGTTATTTATGTCGGCGATAAAATTGCCGCAATGTTCGCAGGACATGAACTTGTAATCGGTATCGTAGTCGGAATATTGGTTGCATTCCCCTTTGCAGCCATCAATATTCTTCCGCAGTCTGTTATTTCCGATATTATTCAGTTGGATTGTCTGGAAAAGGGTGTAAACAGAGAGGGCATATTCTCGGCGGTTAAAACATTTCTTGAAAAAATAGCAGTAAGCGTTGCTATGATTATTGTATCAAGCGTATTGGCAGTCGGCGCTGTAAACGGCGAATCTGTCGGTATGCAGGGAGTAAAGCTTACCGGTGTATGTGCCGGTGTATTCAGCCTATTATCTTTAATTATGTTTATTATTTACAACGATAAAAAGGTTACCGAAGGCATTAAAAAGTATAGTAACAAGGAGGATAATAAATGAAAAAGCGAGTTTTAGCGTCGGAAGAAAGCAGGGAAAATGTTTCGGCTCAGGTGCTTGAAGGATATGCTGATACACTGTCACAAATGATAAATTGTAAAACAGTATTTACTCACAATAATGAAAACCAAGCTCAATTTGATAAGTTTTATAAAATTCTTGAAGAGCGTTTTCCTACTCTTACTCAAAAGGCAGAGCGTTTAACCTTTGGCAGCGGATGCTTTGTATACATAATTCACGGCAATAATGCTCAAAAAAACATTATGCTTATGTCACATCATGATGTTGTTGACGGTGGTGAGGATTGGAATACCAATCCATTCTGTGCTACAATCAAGGACGGTTCTATGTATGGCAGAGGCACTATTGACACAAAAACACCGTTGTTTGCAGAATTGCAGGCGTGTGAGGAATTACTGAAAGAAAATTACTCCTTTGACGGTATAAATCTTTACATCGGCTCCTCAAATAACGAAGAGCTTTGCGGCGACGGAATGGTGCTGGCAACCGAATATTTTAAAGAAAACGGTATTCACTTTGAAGCGGTTTTTGATGAGGGCGGTGCAATCACCACAGGTATGGTTCCCACTGTTAAGGAAAAAAGTGCCATGATTGCCGTTCACGAAAAAAGCAGGCATATGTACCGCTGTACTGCCAAAAAGGTTCAAAAGGGACACGGCGGCTTAAACCAAACAAGCAACAACACCATTTCTCAAATGACAGCATTTATTCAAGAGGTTGAGAATAGCAAAATTTATAAAAGCAGTCTTTCAAGTGAGGTAAGCGGAACATTTGAAACTCACGCACCATATATGCAATTTCCTTTAAATATAGTAATGGGCAATATAAAATTATTTGCTCCGATAATTAAAAAGGTTATGCAAAAAATGCCGCCGGCAAAAGCTATGCTCTCAACAAGCATTGCATTTACCACAATTTCAGGCGGATCTGCTCTTGACCCTCAAATTGCGGCACGGGAGGTTGAGGCAACTATGTTCCTGCGTTGTGTTCGGGAAGATGACCTATATCAAGGGCTTGAAAAAATCAAAGAAATTGCTTCAAAGCACGGAATAGAAATTGAAGAAATTGAGCGAGATTATTGTCAGCCGACAGACTATAAAACTCCGCAATTCAAGCTGTTGGAAAGCGTTATCAACGAGGTCTTTCCCGATGTAATTGTATCACCGTTTCTTTTGGTGGCAGGTACTGATGCCAGACGCTTTACAGATGTTGCAGATAATATATTCCGCTTTGCGCCGATTGATTTGGACCAAGTGCAATACGCATCTGTTCACGGAGCAAACGAGCACATTAAAATTCAAAATATCGGACAATGTGTCTGTTTTTATAAAAAATTAATAAAGAAATATACCGCTATGAAATAAGGTGAGAAAAAATGAGTATTAAAAACGAACCAAAAATTAAAACGCCTATAACCGTTGCAATCAGAGAACAGCTTGAGCACCGAGCTTTATGGATGTACCTTCTCTGTGACGAAGCAAATAAAAAGGGACTTGAGTCAACTGAATATGCTCCTGACGCAATTAAGCGTTGCGGACTATATCAAGGTGCATTGCTTCGTGAAAAAGGAAAGAAGGGCGACTCTTTAAAGGGATTAAAGAAATCTCTTTTCTCGATTTTCGCACAGGCAATTTTTGAGATGAAAATCAAGCAATGCGATGACGACCACTTGTTCATAGATTTTCATTACTGCCCACTTGTAAAGGCTTGGCAAAAGCAGGGTTGTACCGATGAAGAAATCAGCGTGCTTTGCGACCATGCTATGTGCGGCGACCGCGGCATTGCCGAAAGCTTTGGCTGTGTGCTTGACCTGCCGAAAACAATTGCTCACGGTGATGATATTTGTGAAATTCGTTTTCATCGCCCCGGTAAATAATTTTCAACAGAAACGCACTTGTTAATATAAATCTTGGATAAAAACTGCAAAAAGCACCCCTCCGCCAAACAATTGGTTGAGGGGTGCTTTTTTTGCAGTGAGCTTATCTATTCTTTTTAATTTTATTATCACTTTTCAGTATTTTCTTTTAACGAGTATGAAGTTCCTTCAAGAATAACAAGTAATTTATTTATTTTCTGTATCAGTTTTCCTGAAAAAGTAAATTGTAATGAGTCGCAATTTGGAATGTGTTTGGATTGATTTCAAGCGCTTTTTCAAACAGGCTTTTGCTTTCGGAGGCTTTGCCCATTCCGTATAATCCAAGCGCCTTCATAAACATACAATGAAGTTGATTTTTAGTATTTAAGTTTTCGTCAAACACCAATAAATCAGGCAGGGAAACGGCAAAATAATCAATTTTAACATCATCGTTTATATGCTCATCTGCATATGAAATCAGCTTATCAAAGCGTTTATTTGCCTCAAATTCATTGCCAAGCTCTCTCCAAGCCAAGCCCTGATAAAAAATCGTTTCGGGTGGTTGGTCATTATAGTACATAGCTGATGCAGGCTCGCTGATGCCCTTTGATGCCTTTTCAAAATATTCCCTGTTTCCTGTCAGCATTCCAAGATAATAGTTCTGCCTGTTTTCCTGTGCACCGTAAAGCTTTCCCTCGCCGAGATTTTCGGGATATGTAAATGTATCGTTAAGACTTTGCTTCGTGCCGATAGCAATATTTGAGAATATGTATTGCTCGGGCACCTTGCCTTCTCCGCCCTCCCAGGGATGAAAACGGTGGGCCATAATAAGCTCCAACGCCTTTTCGTATTGCTTTGTTAAATTCAAAAGCGTTATGTATTCCAAGAGCAAATCATCTCGGCTTTCCGCAAGATTGTAGTGTTCCTGTAAAAAAGCCAGTCTGGTTTTCGGCTCCACACCCATTCGCTTTTTCAGTAAATCAAGCTCATAAAGTATTCGTGCATCTGATTTATCAAGGTCAAATGCCTTTTCCATAAGCTCAAGTGCTTTTTCGCTGTTGCCAAGCACATTGTAGCTGAGAAGTGATAAATTACGATAAGGCGTTGCAAAATCACAACCCCTGCCGATTGACTCCTCAAAGCATTTGATTGCATCCTCATGACGCTCCTTATCATAATAGAGATTTCCGAGATAATATGGTGCGTTGAAATCCTTTTTGTTATTCTCTATTGCATATTCAAGAACGGCAATATCCTCAATTCTGTTCGGAAAACAGCAATACTGATTATCCTTAAAGGCTTTATCAAGGTATGCTTTATCACCGCTGAAATATGCCTTGTAATAATCGACCATAGGAAAATCATCATTTGCCATATCAAGAAGCCTTATTGCATCATCATAAAAGCCTGCATTTGCAAATTCGAGGCTCAAATCTATAAGCATATTTGAGTTGATTACGTGCCTTGAAATGTCCTCATTGTTAAGGTACAGTGCAATAATATTAAGGCTATCAAGTGAAAGAGTATGAGCAATATTTTCTTTATTATCAATTCCAAGCTCTCTTTGAAGAATTGATTTTAGATTAAGGGCATTGAAATTTTGAGAATTATAAATAAGTGCATTATTTACAAATTCAAGCGCCTTTTCATAATCCTTCTGTTTTGATTTAATAAGTGCCATAAAATAATATGCATTAGCCTGAGTATCATTGCTCCAAACAGCCTTGTAAAAGCAGTCAAAGGCTTCGTCAAGCCTGCCTTGATAAAAAAGAGATAAGCCTAAATTATATTGCGCCTCACCGGAAATGAAGTTAGGATTAGAACGGGTTTGCTTTTCTATGGCAGCTCTGAAATAATGCTCACTTTCCTTAATATAGCCTTTTTTAAAAAGCAGCATACCGTAGGCATTATTAAGGCGGATATCGGTTTTATCTCGCTTAAGTCCCTCAAGATAATAGTCCTCGGCTCTGCGTGTGGCGTGGCGGTACTGCTCAATATGTAAGCCGTATAAATATAAATCTTCAGTTGTTTCGCAATCCTGAGGTAAAGGAGCAGGAGTTGCCGGCTGTGGAATTTCGTGTCTTTCAAAATCACCGCTGAATTTTAAAATTGTTCGTCCGTTTTTAGTTACGGAAAGCTTGACAGTTTCAAAATCAACTGCCCTGTTAATTGCATATGTTTGGGCACATTGAAAATCTATAAGCTCACTGTAATTATCAATCGTAACCTGACATTCTCCGAGTGTGCCCGAGCAATAAAAAATAACCTTGTCATCATCAAAATGGACAGATAAATCCTTGCTTGCATTATGCACCTGTCCTAAATCGTGATACGGCATAAAGTACTGAGTGAAATGCCTGCTTTCCATAGGAGCAATATAACTGAAATCAGGCTGATTATCGGTAAAACAGCCTGTCATAAGCTCAAAATACGGTCCGTCCTCATCTGTCAAATTTCTATCCCAAGCCTTTCCGAAATCACCGCATCCCCAGGTCCATTGCTTTTTACCAGGTGAAATTTGGTGGTCGGCGATATGAAGAATACCTGCACCCACGCCGTAATCGTATCCACCAACAAAATCGAAATTTGACTTTGCCGCCATATATGAGGTAGGAACAGGCAGGTTATTATATTTTGAAATATCAACACCCTTTGAATAATCAACCTTGTAATATGTTCCCGTTGCTATCGGAAAGGTTGAAACATCTCTTTTTCCGTGGTCCATAACTGCGGTTACATCGGGCGGAAAAATGCTTGAATAATTATCATTTACCGCAACGGCGGGATTAGCCCACCATAAAAATGTTTGCTTTGTATTTGTGCGATTGAAAAGATGATTTTTAAGCTCAAGATATGCCTTGTCGGGATAAAGCGTAAATTCCGTTTCGCCTTTTGTATGAAACATATTTTCAATTTCACTGCAAACTACGGTTGCGCTGCCGTCGGCATTTTCACGATATGTGTAATTAACCTCATCAAAGGTTGACGGTCTATGATGCTGCGGCCAGTTAAACTCAATACCGCCGCTTATCCACGGACCTGCCAAGCCCACAAGTGCAGGCTTAATCACATGATTGTAATAAACAAAATCATAATTTTTTGTTTTGTCAAAGGCTCTTTGAACTCTTCCGCCAAGCTCGGGCAAAATCATAATTTTAAGATAATCGTTTTCAAGAAATACTGCGGTGTATTCCTTATCAATCTTTTTGTCGCTGATTTTATCAATCACAGGATGAGGATAAACCTTTCCACTGCTACCCTGATACACCCTTTTTTCAAGGAACAACGGGTTTTTATCGGGCTTGTAAGCATCGTAGGTCGGGATAGTAACCTTTTCCTCCCAAACATTAACTTTAGAAATTTTATTCATAATATCATCTCACATTGACTTTGTTATATTTATATTGTAATATGTTTTTTAAGGAATTTGTTTTGATATTCTATCAAAAAATTTAGAAATTCTCTTTTATGATTATGGAATACATAGAAAACGGATTAAACAAAGGCTCGCAAATATATTTTTGCACCCCGTCACAAACGGCAAAAGCATTATTATACTATTCTATTGCAACAGGCGATTTTTACTGCAACTGCAATTACATGGTTGAAAGGTCAAGCTATGACAGCATACTTGCCATATATGTTCTTGAAGGAAGCATCACCTTAGAGCAGGACGAAAGCAAGATTACTGCTGTTAAGGATGAGCTTTTGCTGGCAGATTGCTATAAAAAGCACAGATACTTTTCCGATACCGGTGCTCACACTCTTTGGATACATTTTGACGGCAATAATTCAAGACAATGGTTTGACGAAATCAAGTCAAAAAAAGGGCAAAAAATAAAATGCAGCCGACAGGCAGCCGATTGTATTTTAAACATTATAAAATATATAAGAGCAAATCAGAATGAATACAGCATTTCAAAAGAGGTTTATTCATTGCTTTGCAGTATCGGCAGTGAAAGCAATATCAGCAATGAAAACAAGAAAATCAATGAAATTGAAAAAGTAAAGCAATTTATAATTTCAAGCTATGATAAAAACATATCGGTTAATGAAATGGCTGAATTTGCTAATATGAGCATATCGTTTTTTTCTAAAACCTTTAAAGAAAATACCGGTTTTTCTCCCTATGATTTTCTGCTTTCAATTCGTCTTGATAAAGCAAAGGAATTACTGCAGAAAACAGATGATTCAGTACAAAACATAGCATTTAAAACAGGATTCAACAGTACATCAAATTTCATCTGCTTTTTTAAAAAGGAAACAGGAATTTCTCCTCTTAAATTCAGAAATATCAGCTTTTAACTTTACTTAAAGACATCAAATGAGATACATTAGGAAAATATCATACTGTATTATTCTGCATATTTCTACTGTAATTTCAAAAAACCGACTGCATATTATTAGTTATAAAGCAGTAAATGCTTCAAAAAGCAACAATAATATTACAAAATCGGCAAAACGCTTTAAACTACAGCAATAATATATTTATCAAGACTATTAAAAGATGCATAATTTTAGCATACAATTTAATTATAAAAGTAAGGAAGGCTAAATTTATGTATATTAATTATAGAGATATCGGAAAGCAAATTCGATATGAACGCAAAAAGCAAAACATTACTCAGGAAAAATTAGCAGAGCTGTGCAACATATCAATTCCCCATATGAGTAATATTGAAAATGCTAATACAAAGGTTAGCCTGCCTGTATTAGTTGACATTGCAAATGCTTTAAACTGTACTGTTGACCGTCTGCTTTGCAACAGTCTGCAGAACAATTCAACAGTCAGCAATTCAATTATCAGCGATATCCTCAGTGACTGCAGCAATAGTCAAAAATCTATAATAATGGACACAATCATTTCTTTAAAAGAATCACTTGCTAAACACGGGGATAAATAATGAGTACGAACACAGAAGGTATGGAGCTTTGCGAAGCTCTATGGAATGAATATGAGCCCAAGCTAAGAAGAATATGCAATTACAAGCTATCCGCCTATCCGTCTGAAATTGACGACGTAATCGGAGATACATATTTAGCGCTGTGTAATATCATCAACAGCGGTATTACGCTTAAAAATCCTCGGGCTTGGCTTTACGGAACCTTAAACAATATTATCAAGCTTAAATATACAGAGCTGGATAAAAGGAAGAAAAAATACGTTCACTTGGAAAAGGTTGAGCACGAATTATTTTATGACGTCAACTTTGACGATATAGAAATAAGTGATGAGGTGCTGGACAAAATCAAGGATGATATTTATGACGAGCTGCTTGGTTCCGAAAAGACCCTGCTGATACTCATTTATACAAAAAAGCTTAAATTTAAAGAAATAGCTAAAATTTTAAATTCTACGGAAGCCGCCGTAAAGCAAAGGCATTATAGACTGAAGCGAAAAATAAAAATGCTCGCTAAAGAAAAATTAAAAAAATTATAATTTTTTGTGTTACCTTTCGGTTAACACGTTACTATAATGTTGAGGCAGTTTATAATTATGAATAAAGAGATATTGTATGAAATATTAAACTCTGAATCAGAGAGCCTTTCATCAGCCGAAATCGAAGCCATTTTAAACGAAGAGCTTGACAAATCCGAGGAGGAAATGGATACGGATTTGATAGACCTTTGTTTAGATGCATTAGATACGGTTGATGAAGAAAAACTGAATAAAAGAAAATATAGGATTCGGATTAGCAAGGCATTAATCGCTGCTGTAATTCTTGTAATGTTAATAGGTATCAGTATTCCTGTTTGTGCAAGATTTTTCAGCATTGATGTTCCCGACGGTATCGTCAGCTTCTATAATGATTGTTTTAATGTTGACATAGCAAACGATGGATATGTCAATGATATACTCGGTCAATTAGAACATGATGGGTTGGATGATATTGTTTTACCCAAAATGATTTTTTCATCTGAAACAAAGAATAGTAATTATTCAAAAGAAGAATCAGATAATTCTACAATGATTAATTTTGATTTTGAAAGTAATGGTTTAACAGGACATATTATTATTAGATCGTATAAACCCAACTATGACTTTTTAGTTGAAGAAAATAAGACTAATTTAGAATTTGAAAGCATTAAATATTTCAGTATTGGTGACATAAGCTGTATTGTTTTTAATAGAGGCAAAAATTCATATATCAATTATGTTATTAATAATACCGAATACAATATCTCGCTTGACTGTAATTTTGAAACTGCCTGTCAAATTGCTAAAACGCTATAATTTGGGAGGTATTTTATGAAAAGAGCAATAAGTAAATCATTAGCAATCCTGCTGTCATTTTTATTCATTTTTCAGACAAGCCTTGTGGCATTTGCCGATGATGAACCGGACTGGCAGGACGCTAACTGGACGCAGGAGGAATTCAACGACATTCTGGCACAGAATCCGAATAATCAAATCAGCACCTATACAAGCGGATTAATATACAGCTATGCTATCGGCGTATCCAGTAGTGGTTCAAATTTACTAATAGCAGGAAAAACGACTTGTGACCCCGATGTAGTAAAATGCGGCTTTAAGGTTGTAACCATAAAAAGAAGAAAAAGCAGTACTGCTTCTTGGGTAACATATAAAACTTATGAAGATTTGTACATAGATAATAGTGGATATACATTAACAAAAACACTTTCCGTTCCTACAGGATATCAGTACAGAGTATATTGCACACATTATGCAAAGAAGAACATTCTCTCAACAGAAAAAATTGAAAATGTATCAAATGTTGTTGCGATAGGCTAACACTAAAAAACGATAAAAATCGGAATCCATATATTTTTATTGCTAAAATTAAAGGTAGTGGTACTGTAAATTTTACAGTACCACTATCTTTTCTTATACGGTTAATTTACTTTTTCTTTCTTTTTACCATACGGGTGATGAATACAATCAGTCCGACTAAAACAACAATACCGACTGTGCCTCCGATAACCGCAGGAAGAAAAATATTTTTATATTCATAATAGCCGTGATTAGCAACGTAGGAATTACTTACTTTATAATCAACCAAATCATTGAACAGGATAACCTCTGACTCAAAATCAGTTAAATTGGCTTCATTAAGCGTAACTGTTCTTACTCCGTGATAATTGCCGTAGCTGTAAAAGCCCACACCGGGTGTTGCAACCAGCTTAATGCCCTTGTATTCACCTGCAAAGTCATTTACGTGGTCGTGGCCGAAAAATGCACCGATAATATCCCCCTGCTCAAGCCAACTGTCAAACTGACCCGAATTGACATTAGATGGGCAAGGTCCTTCATTCAAATTACCGTCATAGACATATTCATCATTTGTAACATAGTATTTATCGCTTTTGATACCGTAGCCCTTTATGGAATCCGGCGTTCCCTTATCTACCTCGTTAAACATATCATAAACCTCGGGAACAACAATATGCTGGAATAATAATGAAGGGATAACCTCTCCGCCGTTTTTGTTTTTCAAATCGTCGGAGGTTTTTTTATACCAGTCAATCTGGTCCTGATGTACATAGCCGTAGCCACCGCCCTCCTCCTCGGGTGTATAAGGATTCGAGTCCATAAACCAAAGGTTGAAAATATCCTTCTCCCCTTTGCTGTCCTTGACTAACAGATTATAGTTTCCTACGCCTGTCATTTCCTCACCCTCTACAGCAAGGCAGGTATCATATTTTTGGAAGCAGGAAAGTATAAACTCCTTTGCCTCCTCCTCAGTCATTCCGTTTTCTTCATTTGCAAGTCCTTCGTGGTCGTGATTACCGAACACAAAGGCAAAAGGAATACCCCTGTCATCAATTGCTTTTGCCACAATATCTACTGCCGCCTCTGTCTGTGCCTTGTCAACACCCTTCCACCAGCCGGCAATATTGTCGCCTGTCAGCACGATAAAATCGGGATTTGTTTTATCTATGGCAGAATTCATTAAATCAACCGTTTCCTGCCGAGGAGTGTTCGTGTCCTGAATATCTGCCAAAATCAAGATTTTAAATTTACCGTCTTTGAACTGCAAAGCATTTTCAGCCTTTTCAGAGGCAAAGACGCTTATAGGATTAATTGTAAAAATCATCAAAACAGCTGTAAGTATTGAAATTATCTTTTTCATTTATTTATATCCTCTTTCATTTAATAGCTAAAATGATATTCGTAATCAGTCCATTTATGCTCCACGAAATTGCGAACTCTGATAACAAGCTCGTTTTCATAGACCTCCACCTGAAGTCCCATCCCCGTATCCTGAACATCGGATTCAACAATATCGTTTACAGAGCCAAAGGAGGGTACATTTATGTAGGTGATTTTACCGTCATCCTCTATGCCGTAATCATTTTCAAAAATGCCCATATGAAGATGTCCTGTAAAAAAGAAAATACGGTTGTCATATTTTTTCAAAAGGTCTTTCAGCTCGTTACTCTGTTCTCCAACGTGTCCCTCCTGCCAAGCATCCGAAAACACATCATTCAAAGGCCAATGGCTGAAAAGAAACACAGGATTACCGCCTTCCGAGGCTGATTTCAGCTCGCTGTCGAGCCAAGCAAATTGCTCGGGAGAAATGTATTGCTGAATATCAGCATCGGCATCTGTACCTAAAACAATAAAATGATACCCATCAATAACCCTGCTGTAATACAGATTTTCAATTTGATTATCTAAAAAAGCGTTATTATATTTAATAAAGCGCTTTTTAAGTGTTTCGTAATCCTTTGAATTATAATCTCCCGTGTAAACATCGTGGTTGCCTGCCACATTCAATACATTTTCGATTTTATTATATTTATTAAGCAAGCCGTAGAGCATACTTGACTCAATCAACTGCCCGTTCATAGTATTATCGCCAAGCATAATCATTGCACGGCTCATTACCTCATTGCTTGCCGTATCGCAAAAAAGCTCACCGTAATTCTTATGCTTTTGTGAATTATTCGATTCCAAGTGTCCGTCAGATATCACCGTAAAGCTTGTTTTAAGATTATCCTTATCAATGGGCGAATATGCAGATACATCTCCCGAGGGAGAAAAAATGAACAATGCCAAAATTGCTGAAATCAGCTTAAGAAAAAATTTCATAATAATCACCACAGCAGTATTAAATTACTGCTTTTTATTTTTAATAAATTTGGGAGTTATTTTGTCAACTAATTTATCTAATTTCTCCCATTCCTGCTCCGCTTTTACAGAGTCCTCCTCCAAACGACTTTCCATATTATAATACATCAGATTACAGCCGCATTTGGGACAGGTTGGCTTTAGGTAAAATATGCTGAGCTTTTCTTTACATTTAGGGCATATATTATCCATTATAATTCTCCTCCGAATTCTCCTGTGATACTTCCTTTGAACGATTTTCTCTGTGTTCTTTAATATCAGCGTGGATAGCTTCTAATTTTTCACCCTCAAGGTCATAGAAAATATACGGTATTAAAGAAAGCAGATTTAATACCGCAGGAATTGCAGTAACAAGTCCCCAAAGCCAAAATCTTGTATTTATAGGTCCGTTTTCCTGCAAAACCATATCACTGCCTACCTGCTGCAGTCCGATAATAGGAATAATTGCTGTTGCCAAGGCTGTACTTAAGGAGCCTGTTAATTTGCTCATAAAGGTCAGCAATGAGAAGGTCATACCCTCGTTTCTCTTCTTCGTTTTCCATTCCATATAGTCAACTGTGTCGCCTACCATTTTTGTGGGAATTACCATTTTAATGCTTGAAACAGCACTGGTAAAGAAGCCCTGAATTGATAAAAGCGGTACAATTACCGACGGATTACGGTAGAATTTAGCTCCGCAAAGGAAAATTACTGTTGTAACTACTGCCTTTAAAACTGTTACTCTTATAACTATTTGCTTTGATGTGTATCTTTTTTCAAGCCAAGGAATCAACAAGTAAGAGAAAAAGCCCATCACCGTTCCCGGAATACCTGCCAGAATTGAAAGGCTGGCAAAGCCTAATGACAGCTTATAATAATACTGACTGAAAACGTCGGCGATGCCTTCAACCATACCGAGAACATTTGATAGCACAATTAAAAGCAATGGCTTATTATTGAATAAAACACGGAAGCTGTCAAATATACTGGGCTCCTTTGTTGACTGAACCACACGCTCACGTGTGCAAATTCCCGACAGGCTGAAAAGCGCCATACCTACCGTTCCCGCAAAAATGCCCATAAACAAGAACACCTGCGGCAATGTCCAGCTTATAACATCATTAGTGCTCAGGTCAATGAAAACAGGAATCAAAATACCTACCACACCGCCGATAATACTTGAAATAAATCTGGCGGATGTTATGGCACGTGAACGGTCATTTGGATTTGGAGAAATTGCGGCGGAAAGTCCCCAAAACGGAATGTCACCTATCGTATAGAAAAATTCCCAAATGAAATATGTAACGCACATATATATGATTTTTGCGGTATTTCCTGCGTCCTGCATAAATTCCGCACCGCCGAACACCGCAACTGTTGCAATTCCTAACGGAATGGGAACGAAAATCAAATACGGGCGAAGCTTACCGAAGCGTGTTCGTGTTCGGTCAACAATGCTTCCCATAAGCGGGTCGTTAAACGCATCCCATATACCCATAAAGAAAATCATTGCCGTAACAGCCTTGGCAGGTATGCCGAAAACAGTTACATAGAAAAAGGTAAGCTGCATTCTGATAAGATTATATCCTATTACCTGACCGCCGTTTGCAACGCCGTACAAGGCGGTTTCACGAACACCAACATACCGTTTTTCCTTTTCATTAACTAAAGAACTCATTAAAATCACAACCCCTTAATATGATTTAATTGTTTAGATGTTTTTACATAATTTTTATTTCCAGCCCTTGCTGTACTCTTTATTGTGTTCAATATACTCATCAACTAATTCACAGGCAAGAGAATAGGAATTAACAAGAGGATGAAGCGTAAGCGCCTGAATTGCCGAGGCTCTGTCCTTTTCCCTGATTGCCTTTGAGGCAAGACGTTCATATATTTTAACACGGCGAATAAGCTCAAGATTCTGCTCATCAACCTTACCGATACGGTGCGGTTTACAGCCATCTGCATCAACGTCACAGGTTATTTCAACAACATCATCGTTACGAAGTCCGTCTATTGAACCGTCGTTTGGTATGCACATTATCATTGTACCCGTTGTACCGCTTTGTGCGGTCTCTATAAATTTTAGAGCGACACCGGCATAACCGCCGTCATCCTCCTCGTAAATATCAAAATGCCACGGGGTAGTACGCTTTTCTCCTGTCTCGCTTGCCATATAGCTACCCTCACGCATACCGTACCATTTGTTAAAAATTTCAAGACAGCCCTCAAAGTCATTTTCAATATCCATTTTTGACAGCTCGGCAGTCATATGCCTATTTATATCTCGGATTTGCTCTCCCCTTGTCTGCTTTGCATTTAAGATATTTTCAACTGCCTTTTCCCTATAATAAAAATAATAGAGGTATTCATTCAGTACAGCACCCCTGTCTCTGAGAAGCTCCTTGCTGAAATAGCGCATATCTGTTTTTGCATAAGCCTCATCATTTTCAATAAGCTCCTGCATAATCTCTTTTCCGTTTAAGGTAATACTTTTGAAAAATGATAAATGATTAAGTCCGTAAACCTCGCCTGTTATATTATCTGGGCTTTCATTATATAAAAGTGCAAAGGAACGAAGCATACCCGAAGGTGCGTCACAAATACCGTATGTAAAATCATATCCCATATCCCTAAGAGTTTGGGATACTACGCCTGCAGGATTAGTAAAATTGAACACCTTTACATTTTTCTTTGAGTATTTTTTTATCAGCTCACAATATTCTGCAAGAGCCGGAACACTGCGCATTGCAAAGGAAAAGCCTGCCGCACCTGTTGTTTCCTGACCGAGAACGCCCTTGTTAAGAGCAATGCGTTCATCCTTGGCACGCATATCATCCTCGCCCACACGAATTGTAGTTATGACATAATCGGCATCCCTAACCGCTTCAACTGCATCGGTGGTTAATCTGAATTTCATTTCAGGGCAAAGTAATTTTGCCACATGTGACGCCATACCGCCGTATATTCTTAATTTTTCTTCGTTATTGTCCATAAAGCAAAGCTCGTCAATATGCAGCTTTTCTGCCTTTTGGGCGATGCTTTTTGCAAGAAACATTGAACGAACTCCGCCACCGCCGATTACTGTTATTTTCATTTTATTTTTTTGCCTTTCGTAATATAATCAAAATAATCGGACTTTATTATGCCTGTCCGCTTTTACATGAAATTCTCTAACAGCCCTATCATAACTGAGGCTTTATTAGGCTGATATATTCTGTCTTATATAATTTTATATTAGCATATTATTTTTATCTTTACAATGAATTGTTACAAAACATATCTAAAAAAATCCATTTTAACAAACATAGTTACAAAAAATGAGCAGATACCGTGTTTGGTATCTGCTCTTTCAATTCATTACGCTAAATATGCATTGTAAACACATATGCAGGCTCATTTTCACAGTCTTGTGGAGCTGTTATGCTAACCCATTTGCCGTTTTGTTTAAACTCAATATCCTTTGAATTAAAGGTTACTTTATGTACTCTTTTCTCCGAATACAAGGTCAATTCCTTTGGCAATGCGTTTTCCTCATCATCAGGAAGATAAATGGCATAAACCTCGTTGCTCTTTCCCGTATATGCAAAGTTATCCTTTCTGTATGGCTGTGCCGGACGTGTTTCATAAATTGCATAGCCGTTTTTCTTAAGCCACTTACCTATATCCGCCAAGATAGGATACACCTTATGGGGCAGTCTGCCGTCAGGACGTGGCCCTATATTAAGAGCGAGATTTCCGCCCTTTGCCACGATATCGCAAAGAAGATGGATAATCGTCTTTGCGTCCTTATAGTCGTCGTCATACTTAAAGGAAAAGCTTGTACCGAGAGTGACACAGCTTTCCCAAGGGACTCTGATTGGGTGGTCGGGAACAGTCTGCTCGGGGGTTATGAAATTCTCGTTTCTTCCGCCTACGGTTCTGTCGGCAACCATTAGCCACGGCTGAATTTTTCTGGCTTCCTTCATAATCTGACTGAGATGAATATTCTGCATATTCATAGGATTAACCTGACCTCCGTCAAGCCACAGACACTCAATACGCCCGTAATTCTCAACAAGCTCAAGCATCTGATTTTTCGTATACTCACAAAACTTATTCCAAAGCTTCGGATGAAGATAAGTCTTATAGCTTGGATTTCTTGTCATATACTCATTTTTTGAAAAGCCCTTTGCCCAGTAGTATTCACTGTGCCAATCAGGCTTTGAAAAATATGCGTGAACCTTAAGCCCCTCATCACGAAATGCGTCAAAAAGATGCTTGCAAATATCGGCACGTGGGTTTTTACTGAAAGGACATTCGGGAGATGTAATTTTATAATCCGAATATTTTGTATCCCACATACAAAAGCCGTCATGGTGCTTCGTTGTAAACAGCACATACTTAAAGCCTGCATCTTTAGCAGTTCTTGCCCACTCTTCGGGGCGGAAACGCACGGGGTTAAAGGTTTTTATTAAGTCCCAGTATTCCTGCTTAAACTGCTCACCTGTCAAATCCTTGTCGACGTCGTCCCAAGCCCAATCATGGTCGGCATCGGGAAGCGCCCAGGATTCAACTATTCCCCATTGTGAATACGCTCCCCAGTGAAACATTATTCCGAATTTTCTATCCTTAAAGCGTTCAAGAGACTCTAAAACCTCCGGCTCCTTAGGCGGTATGTATTTTCTTTCCTCGCTGTATGAATGGTTATATAATGCGTTAAATTTTCCTATTTCCATTTTCTTTCTCTCTTATGTTTATTTTGCCTATTTTCTAAACAAGCAATATTTTATTTTCAAATTTTTCAAAGGGACCGATTTTAACCCTTTCCCCTCTTTGATTATCCGTAAAATCGCTGTCTGCCAAAAAAGCGGAGCCGTCACTGTTTTCATAGACTTGTTCAGACTCAAAGGCACGTCCGAGAATCTCGGTTGAAACCCTGTCGGCAGTAAAGCCATCGGACAAAATATCTCCGAGATTTGAAAATAGATAATAATGGCCCTTTTCTTCTTCAACCCTAATTTGCGCTGTAAAGCCTGAAACGATATGAGAATTTTTCTCTCGGGATCTGCATTTAGCCCCGTTTAGATAAACATTGTCACAGACCTTTATAGGCAGGGGCCTTCCCACATCTGCCATAGGCTTATCGCTTTTACATTTTTTGTTTTCATCAGTATATCTGTAACTCTCGTAGCAGGCTGTTCCAAATGAGCCTTCCTTTTTATGCAGCAAATTATACAGCTTTTCTTTAATGCTTAATTTCTTCCCTACAAAGATATTATTTATAATTCTGTCGTCTCCGCCGTAAATATGCATAACTCCGCCAACCATTGTTGAATGGGGCAAATGATAAAGCGTAAAGCGGTTTGTATCGGGTATAAGCCTGATTTTACCTGCAAAAAGATTATGTATAAGCGCTGTTCCCTGAGATACATTCAAAAAGCTTTGTCCCGACAGTAAAAGATTGCTTTCGACTATACAGGGACCGTGGCACACCTCAATAAATAAATCCTGGTCGTCATTATTGAAAAACAGAGCATTTTTACGCACAACAGCGCCCTGAGCCTCCCAATCAAGCCATATACCGCGGTTGCAGTCGTGTATAACATTTTTCTCAATAACAGCATCTATCGACGCATGTAACTTTATACCTGCAGTTTCCGCTCCCGAAAATTCGTGGCGTATATTAATATGATGAATATGATTTTTTGAAATATGGGAAAAAGCGCCACCCATACAACCTACAATACCTGTCTGTCCGCAATTATAGATTTCGTTATTGCGAACAATATGACCGCCGATATTTTCCTTGCTCCAGCCCTCATTAAGATTTGAAAAAATAATTTCGGTATATGTTTGAGAGCCGTCCTTTGCAGGATTTTTTGACCAGCAATTGTCTTTAGCCTCATGCTTTTTACCGAGGCTGATGCCACAGCATTTTGAATCATGAATTTTACAGCCTTCAATTATCCAGCCCTTGCTCCAATTCACACCTATAATTCCTGACTGAAAGGCAGTAGGCGGTGCCCACTGGGTTGCCGCCTGTCGCATTGTAATTCCCGACACGGTAATATAATTTATTCCCTCTTTTTCCGGGAAAAAGCAATATGGTCTAACGCTGATTTCGGTACATTGTGAATTTGGATTTTCTCCTGCAAAATCACCGTAAATAACCGTTTTATCCTCTTTTACCACGGAAAACCACCTGAGCGATTTCGATTTAACTTTCGGCTTTTTCAGGAGCTCATCAAATGACGCCGTTTCATACATAGCCTCACCGTTCAGGAACAACTCTCCTGCATGATGAACCTGCCCCATACTGTTATACCAGTCGCCGAAAAGCTCATCTGCATACGGATTATATTCTCCGAACAGGCTGTTTTCCACCTCGGTAAACCAAACATTGTTTTTATAAGGAGTCCAGTCGTGGATTTCCTCTGCACCGCTGATAACAGGATTTGAACCATCGGCATTTATATATGTAATGCGGTCATTATCACTTAAACCGCTGTTTTTCGGAATTACCCATTCACGATAAATTCCGTCACCTATGACAACCGTATCCCCTGCTTTAGCAATATCAGCCGCCTGTGATATTGCGGAAAAGGGATTGTCCCTTGTACCGTCGCCCTTTGATGTATTTTTCTGCTGCACATAAAAAATCATACAGAATTCCTCCGTACTGATGCCGAAATTAAAATATTTCCATTAGTAATAATATCATAATAGTAAATTTTTGTAAACATCACCGACCATTTACAAGGCCGTAATTGAGGCTTAATTAAATATTTTATAACATAGCAAGGTCTATGTTATGTAATTTTAAAAAATAAGAATTTGTATTGTATACTTTTCAATTTAATGATAAAATCATAGTATGTTATAACATACTACAGTAAAATATTATATAAGGATGAAAAGGTATGCAGATTATAGAGATTAAAAATGTAAGGCCTACACCGTTTATAACAAAATCAGGATTTCAAAAAGCAAATATATCCTTGCTTAACAAAGGACTGAAATTAAGCCTTTGGGCAAAAATTACCGTTGCTTTTCAAAAGCCGTATACTTATTATTTGGGAGTAATTCCAAGCGGTTTATCCGAAAAGACAATTTCTATTACCGATACAAACCGACTTTTGAAATCAGGTGAAACCACCACACTTACAATAGAACTATATAAAAATCAATACTGCTCGGGGAAGCCTGTGGTTGTTTATGAAAACAATTGCTGGCAAAGAAGTCGTCATTGGGAATTTTATATTTCTCAGACAATGCATACCGATTTAGGATATACAGATTATGCCCAAACTCTGCCTGCACTTTATTCAAGCTTTATTGATACTGCGAAAAAAAATACAGAAAATTCTTACAACAGAGCCGAGGATAAAGAAAAGTATAAATATGCCATAGAGTCCTCTTGGGTATTAAGCGCAGGCTATGCAAAAGAGAAAAATGCCGATGATATAGAAGCACTTGTTGATTTGGTAAAAAACGGGGATTTTGCAGTAGGCGCAGGACGCTTCAACAATGCTATGGAAAACTCAGGCACAGAAGAAATTGCACGTTTGCCCTATCTTACAAATAGGAATTTAAAAGACAGTTACAGCTTACCCTGTGACAATACCATAAGAATGTTTGACAATCCTGCAATTTCAAAAAGCTATGTTGATATTTTAAACTCTGCAGGGATAAAATACGCAATTCATTCTATGAATCCCGACCGTTCCCCATATCATAAGGTCCGTGAATATGACTTGTTTTATATGACCGGCTTCAATCCCGATAACAGGATTTTAGTATTTAACGGGAAAAGCTACGGAGAAAACTACGGCTTCGGAGGAAATTACGTTAATCCCAAAAAAGGCAACGCCGAGCTTGCGGAAAAAGAGCTTTTCAAGTTAATTGATACCCTTGAAAAAAGAACGGGCAGGCGTGCTTATCCCTATGATAAATTTCCTTTGCCCTTGATTCCCTTCGGTGACAACAAGCCCCCTCTTGAAAAGCAGATAAAAATTGCAAATGAGGTTAACGCAAGGTGGCAGTCACAGGGCTATGCTTATCCTAAAATAACATCGGCATTTCCCGAAAAATTCTTTGAAGATGTTGAAAAGGAATACGAAAATCTTATCCCTGTTGAAACGGGAACCGAGGAAAACTGGTGGAATGACGGATGGGGAACTACCGCCTTTGAATCGGGTATAAATAAGAAAAACGGTACACTTGTTCCCATGGCTGAATCAGCAGCATGTCTCGCTTCATTTTGTCATGGTGTGCATTATCCCTATGAGGATATAAACGAAGCCATGGAAAGAATGTTTATCTATAATGAGCACACTTGGGGATACAACACCTACAAAAGCTGTGACGAATATCATCAAATGTTTGAGTGGAAGCGTTCAAATGCTTTAGGTGCAAATGCGTTGGCCGGTAAAGTATTAGATGCTTCAATTAAAGCCCTGGCTGAAAATACAAATTCAAATGGCTGTAATATATACGTTTATAATTCTTTGAGCCGGAGCAGAACCGATATTGTAACAGTTCAGCTTGACGAAAATGCTCCGAAAGCATTTGAAATAATCAGCGACGGCAAAAGCCTTCCATATGAGCTTATCAATAACAGACTGACCTTTGTTGCTAAAAACGTACCTGCCTTGGGATATAAGCTTTTTTCGGTTATCCCTGCTGAAGAAAAACCCGATTTCAAAGCCAAAACGACCTTTAAGGGTAACTGCATTGACTCACCGTTCTATAAGCTGGTTATAAACGATGACGGTACTGTTAAAAGCATCCTTGACAAGCAAAACGGAAACAGAGAAATTGTTGACAGCAACTCCGATGTTAAATGGAATCAGTATCAGTATTATGACGATTTCGGTATTCCGTTTAAAAATATGGGAGCTAAATTTTCCTCTTGGAAATGGAATTTATATCAGCCGTTAAAGGAAAATACCAAAATAAAAATTACACCTAATGCTTTGGGTGTAAAAATTGAAGCACAAACAAGCACCTTCCGTGCGGGAAGTATATGTCAGACAATAACTCTTTATGACGATATTCCACGCATTGATATTAACAACAAAGTGCTTAAATCCGCTCTGCCTAAATTGACGGATAAGGAGGAGGCATTTTATACATTCCCATTTAAAGCAGATAAAGATTATGAAATCCGCTATGATTTACCTATCGGTAATGTTGCAGAGGGTGAACAGATATACGGCACCTCAAGAGATTGGTACACCGCAGGCAAGTGGGTTAATGTGTACGACAAAAGCGATGATTACAGTATGACGCTGGCACTTATCAACACCTCCCTGCTCCAATTCGGCGAACGCAGAACAGGAAAATGGTCATTCGACTATAAGTCAAAGAAGCCCTATATTTTCAGCTATGTACTTAACAATATGTGGCAGACAAATTTTCAGGGCGACCAGCCGGGTATGGTTGATTTTTCATATTCTCTTTTCACAGGAAAAGGAAGGTCAATAGGCGAAATCAATCAGCGTGCCATGAGTTGTTCTGCTGCCTTACAGGCGGTGTTTACATCAGGCTCGGAAAACAATACGGATGAGCAATGCAGTGAAAAATCATACATAACAATCAGCCACGATAATGTTATTCTTTCAACAATGAAGCCATCTGAGGCAAACGGCGACGGTATGGTTGTCCGCTTCAACGAAATTGCAGGTAAACAAGCAGACGATATAACAGTTGATTTTTGCGAAAGCATCACATCATATACTGAAACAGATGTTATTGAAAACGACATCGGAAAAGAAATCAAAAGCAGCTCAATTAAGTTTTCACTGAAGCCTTATGAAATAAAAACCTTTAGGATTAAAAGCGATAGGGCTATTGCAAAGATTGAAAATGTAAAAGCTGTATGCACAGAGGTTAACATACCCAGGTGTGAGCATTATCAAAAAGAACGTGTTAAAGAGCTTACTGAAAACAAAAGCTTTCAGCAGGGTGTTCTTGTATCTTGGGATAGAAATGAAGATGCTTTATTTTATGAGATATTTCGCATAAAAAATGAAAAAATGTATTTCGTAGGTGCAACAAAGAACAATAGCCTGTTTGACCCACAGGTAACAAAAGACATCTGTAAAAAGTATCAATACTGTGTCCGTGCAGTAGGAGCAGGTGCAAAGGGTGAATTTTCAAAAAAGGCTACACCCTGTTCGGAAAAAGCAGAAAAATGCGATATTTCAGAGCATCCTATCCTCTGTATTACCGCCCGTGAAAAAGGCAGAATAGATTTGTTCTGGACTCCTGTTCAAAGCATTTTGCCTATAAGTCATTATGAAATCTACCGTGACAGCAATTTAATTGCAAAGACCACAGATGATTACATCACCTCCTACCGTGACAGCTCAGTTGAGTTTAATAGAAAATATGAATATTTTGTAAGAGCAGTTGATACTCAAGGGAATCATATTGACAGCGAAAGAATTTTAATAAGCCATAAAGACGAACTTTTCGCAAATGAGAATTCTGCTGTGGCGGAAAAATCAAAGCGTAGATTTTTGAATTTTATATAAAAGCAAGGTAATCTTATGGATATTTCAGTTCCTCTTTGGCTTGAAATCAGCCAAAAAATTGAAAATGATATTGAAAGCGGGAAATTTGCCGTTGGTGATATTCTGCCCAATGAATATAAGCTTTGCGACATCTATTCCGTCAGCAGAATTACAATCAGAGGTGCTTTGGCACGTCTAAGCGATTTAGGTAAAATCAAAAGAGTAAAAGGCAAGGGCACAATAGTCACTCAGGAAAAAATCAAAGAGCCATTGCTCAAAATATCAGGCTTTAGCGAAGAAATGATGGAAAAGGGTATAGTTCCGTCTACCAACTATGCCCACATTGAAAGGAAAAATGTTTCAGGCTATATTGCCGAGCTTTTCAATCAGAGCAAGTCAACATACTTTGCAGTGCTTGAAAGAGTACGGTGCCTTAACGGTGTACCTGTAGGCTTTTTCACTACGTATCTTCCCGAAAGCTTGGGGTTGTCCTATGACAGTGAGCAGTATTATTCCTCACTCTACGATAAGCTGGAAAATGAATACGATATAAAAATTGATTATGTTCAGCAGACAATTACAGCCGAAGCCGCCGACAAAAAAACAAGAAAAATGCTGAATCTGTCAGCAGGTGATGCAGTAATGGTTATGAAAAGGAAAGCATATGTAAAGGACAAATTAATAGAATATTCCGTCTGCAAATATGACAGCAAGCGGTACGAATACAATATGGAATTAAGGAGCACGCAAAATATATGAACACAAAATATCACAATTATGACAAGTATCCCTTCATTAAGGCTGAGGGCAAAGCATATCAGGGATTTGAGCAGATAAAAAGCCTGATTAAAAGCAGTAATGAGCGCATTGTTGTTTTTGACTGCTATCCCGTAGTTGATATTAAAAGCATCGTTACCGGTATCGGAGGGCTTTTTGACAGGATTTTTTACACTGACACCTGTGCCTACTGCGGTGAAGAATTAACTGCAAGAATGCAGAAAAATCTCACTGACGACAGAATTTTCGGCGTTATGACAACCGACTGTTTGAGTGATTATTTCATTGATGAAAAAATACAAAATATGAAAAATGAAATTGAGCAAAGCTCAGGACGTATTCTTGTTATCGGTGTTGGGGCAATGCTTGTATGGCAGGGCGGATTTAATGTTCACTGCTCTGTGGCAAGATGGGAAAGTCAGTTAAGATTTCGCAAGGGTGCTCCTAACTGGAACTGCGACAATTTCGATATGGACCCTTTAACAAAATTCAAGAGAGGATACTTTGTTGAATGGAGAATTGCAGACAAGCATAAAATTGAAAATCACGACAAATTCCACTATTTTATGGATACAAATTCAATTGACTGTCCTAAAATGATTTCAAAAGACAATTATGACAACGCTCTTGAAAAAGCGGTTAATATGCCCTTTAGGGTTGTTCCCTATTTTGACCCCGGCGTTTGGGGCGGTCAATGGATGAAGGAGGTTTGCGGACTTGACAAATCTCAGAAAAATTTTGCCTGGTGCTTTGACTGCGTGCCTGAGGAAAACAGCATCTTATACGACTTTGACGGTATAAAAGCGGAAATGCCTGCTATTGATATTGTGTTCCACAAGGCAGAAAAGCTTTTAGGTGAACGTGTACAGGCGAGATTCGGAAATGAATTTCCTATCCGCTTTGATTTTCTTGACACTATGCAGGGCGGTAATCTTTCACTTCAGGTACACCCCACAACTCAGTATATCCACGAGCATTTCAATATGCAGTATACTCAGGACGAAAGCTATTATATTCTTGACAGCGGTGAAAACAGCTGTGTTTATTTGGGAGCACGAGAGGGCGTAAATCCCGACGAATTCATCGGTGCTCTTAATAACGCACAGGAAACCGGCGAAATTGATGTTGAAAAATATGTAAACAAATGGGAAGCAAAAAAGCACGACCATTTCTTAATCCCCGGCGGAACTCTCCATTGCTCAGGCTCAAACACAATGGTGCTTGAAATTTCAAGCACGCCCTATATATTCACGTTTAAGCTGTGGGATTGGGGCAGGCTTGGACTTGACGGAAAGCCACGTCCCATAAACATCAAGCACGGCAGTAAGGTTATAAATTACTCCCGTGATACAAAATGGGTTAAGGAAAACCTTATAGATAAATTTGAAACTCTTGAAGAAACAGATACATACAAGGCGGAAAAAACAGGACTTCATATCAATGAGCCCATAGAAACTGTACGCCATTGGTTTACAGACGAGGTTTATCACAAGGCAAACGGAAGCGTTTGTGTGCTTAATCTTGTTGAGGGCGAAGAGGCAGAGGTTATAAGCACCGATAATTCCTTTGAGCCCTATGTTGTTCACTACGCAGAAACCTTTATCGTTCCTGCAAACGTGGGTGATTTCATAATAAGACCTACCGAAAAAACAAAGGGCAAAACGCTTGCAACAATTAAAGCGTATATTAGGTGATTAGTATGATTTTCACACTTGATATCGGCGGAACATACACAAAATACGCCAACATTGAAGGAAATAAAATTATTAATAAGGGCAAATGGGAAACTACAAACAGCTTTGAAGAGTTGATTGAAAATATTGAAAATGTGATATGTACTCCTGCCGAATATATAGGAATTTCCAGCGGCGGCTTTTGGGACAAGGACGGAAAATCAATCGGCTACGAAACAATTGAAAGCACATCAAAAAAGCATTTGACAAAATTCCTCGCTGAAAAATACAGCTGCCCCGTTTATATTGAAAATGACGCCCGTTGCGCCCTGCTGGCTGAAAAAGAGTCAGGCGTATTAAAAAATAACGAAAACGCAGTTTTGTTCGTTCTCGGTTCATCTCTGGGCTGTGCCGTTATGATTAACGGAAAGCTATACAAGGGTGCAACAAATCAGGCAGGCTCAATGTTTATGATGCCTGAATATTACGACGGCAGTACATATCGGTTTGACAAAACGGCAAACAGCATTGCCCTTACAAAAGAATATGACCCGTCTCTTGACAGGGGAAATATGCTTTTACTTGAGCAGATGGCACTGACCGACAGCAAAGCCGCCTCATTAATTGACAGCTACGCAAAAGCCGTCGCTCTAAAATGCAGGTATGCATATTTAATGTATGACCCTGAATGTATTGCTTTAGGCGGCGGAATATCCGCAAGTGATTATATTGTTGAAAAAATCAAAGAGCATTTAGATGAATTTTTCAAAATTGACAAAAGCGGAAGAAAGCCGATAATTCTGAAAACTCAATTCGGCGGTGACAGCAATCTGCTTGGTGCCTCATTACTAAAAAACTGCATAGACTGAATATATAGAAAACCGTTCTGTTCGTTTCAGCGAATCAGAACGGTTTTTTGTTTTTATTTAGTTAAAAACAGGGTTAAATATTTTTATGGTTTCTCCTTTTGAGAGCTTTATGCGGTATCCGTTTTCGGCTTTCTGCACAAAGCCTCCCGAAAAATCTGCATTATCAGGCAAATTAATGATGATAAATTCCGTATCGTTTTCGGCGGTAAGCTCAGCAGAACAAAATTGTGAATCCTGACGCTTTGCCGATACAAGAACTCCTCCCCACGCCCGCAGGGTTTTAAAGGATACGTCCTTCCATTTTTCCGGGATTGCAGGAAACAGCTCCATAACTCCGTTTTCGGAGTACAAAAGCATTTCCTGTAAAACATCCTGTGCGCAGAAATTTCCCTCAAGTGTAAAAGGACGATAATCACAATTTGAATATCCCTGCTTCGTATAATCCCCGTTTAAATGGAAGGAATTTACAGAGCAAAAATATTTCCAGAAAATTTCAAGATATTTTAATGCCTCGTCGCCGTTTTTTGAAGCGGCAAAAAACTCTCCCATCCACGCCATTGAATATCCTGTATAATTTGCAGAGCCAAGTTTTACGGAATGTTCTATGGTCGCGTTTATAATTTTTTTATCCTCGGGATTGTTATAATCAAGAAGCCTCAGGGGATGAATTGCCATAGCGTGAGACTGATGGCGGTGTGATTCCTCCAAATCCTCATCAGGTGAAAGCCTGAGCTCTTTGTTTTCATTAACTGCAAGTGGTCTCAGCTTTTTTAATGTGTTTTCCCAAAGAATACTGTCATCACCTTTTTTCAAAATATCCGCCAGCCGTTTAAGTGCAGTAAACAAATAAATCATAAGTGACTGGTCATAATTTGAATTAGGTGTCAGAAATGCATCAAGGGTGCAGTCGTGAATTTCGGGACTACTTGAAAGAGGCAATACATAAAAGCCCTCGGAGTCCTCCTTTAAAAGCGAAAGGATAAACCTTGCACTCTGCTCCAAATACGGATAAGCCGTTTTCTCAAGAAATTGTCTGTCACCCGTATAGCTGTAATAGCGTTCAAAGCTTTGACAAAGCCAAATCTGATTAGTGGGAGACAACGCATACATAGCCCAGCCACCAAGAGCATAGCCGTCAATATCCATAACTGACGGCAGGCAAATACCGTCGGCACCGTAAAACCTTTCAGCGAAATCTCTTGCCCTGTCAGTAAGCGACACAAGATAATCAATAAAGCATTCGCCCTGTTCAAGACGGTTCGCTTTAAGGAAGCTGTAATAGGTCATTTGTGTGTTTAAATCGTTATGGTAATCACCGTTCCAGGGAGGCAGCTCCTTATCATCGCAGGCTGTCCACAAGCCCTGGAGAGGCATAGGATAGCACCCTTTTCTTGAGGCACAGCCAAGAAGATAATTACCCATATTATACCGATTTAAAATATAATCATCGGGAACGCTGACAGACGACTGCTCATTATATTTTCTCCACCATTTTTTATGGCTTTCAAACAAAGTATCATAGCCCTTTTCTACAGATTTGCTAACTTTATCAATCAGAATTTTTTTAAGCTTATCTGCATTTTCGGCACGGTAGGCGTAGTAAGCCATTTGTGTTTCCTGTTCGGATTTTTTAACAGCCACGGCTATACCGAAGCAGCTGCCGTCGGAAATTTCCTGGATATAATACTGTATTTCAGTGGAGCCGTTTTGCTGATGCCCGAACACAGGAGCAGGATATTTAAGAACGCTGAGCTTTCTTGTGGTTTTTATGGGTCCGACGTGATGCTTAAAAAGCTGATTAAATACATTTTTTCTGCCGAATTTCGGATTGACAATCTGAATATCAAAATCCGTAGCGTCTGTTTTTAGCATACCGACGCCCTTTTCTGCGTGGGTATATGTTTTCAGGGTAACGGAATTATTCTTATATGTACACTCTGCAGTATTCAAATCAAGCATAAAGCTGCTTCCCTCTGCAAAGGGCATATTGATTTCTATTCTTCCTGCAGGAAGCTTAGTGGGTGTCGGATAAGCATATGGCTCATCAAAGGTTTTATAAATTGCTCTTGTATTTTTCGTTTCAACCCATTTTATAAGATTGCTGTAGGTAAAGCCCTTGATATGCTCGGGTGAATCACTTCTGTCCCAAATATCCCCTCTGTCCAAGGCAAGAATAATACGTCTTGAAGAGCCGAACACAAGACATCCCATTTCGCCGTTACCGAGGGGAATAGCCTCGTCCCAACGGTCTATATCTCGGTCAATCTCTAATTTATAAGGATTCATAATCAGTCTCCTTGATTATAAATTATTTGTAGGTCCTTCCCATTTCACTCACGGGCAAAGGCTCAAAGCCGTCTGCCGAAATTTCTTTACCGTAATCTCCGTCATTTTCAAAAGGATTGTTCTTTAAGGTATAAAGCATATTATTTTCAACTGTACTGTATTTCTTAACACGCTTTTCTATACTTCCGATATCCTTTTTTGAATTTACGATTACGTTATTTTCAACAACACTGTCTGACGGGTTTGCGGCAAATGCAGGGTCATCGGTATTATCAAAATCATCACTTAGCTCTGAAAGCTGAGGGAAGGATTCCTTCCATACATCAGAATTAACATCAACCTCTTTAAGCGTTGCCCAAAGGCCCTCATTAGGTGTCTTTGCGTGGGCAAACCAACCGCCGTCCTCAATTCCTGCTATTGCTCTGTCGTCATAGGAAATGGGTGTGCCTGCATTTACAACCACATTATTTTTAACAGTTAGGTCACGGCCGCCACCAAGAAGAAAAGCACAGCCCGGTATATTTACAAGCAGGTTGCCGTAAGCCTCCTGACCTGAAAGCGCATCATCAAAATAAATTCCGCTCGGTGAAAAGCCCTCTGAGCCGATATTGTAAATACAGTTATAGCGTATCACATTACCGTACTGGCTCCAGCTTCGTCCTGCATAAATTGCTCCTGCGTCAGAGGATTTAAGCACTACATCGTGAATAACATTATATTCAATAACGTGCAAATTGCCCGAATATGTAATTGCCTCGTGGGGTGAATCATAAATCTCATTATGACTGCAAATGCCACCCACTCCGTGAATCGCAACTGCCGCCTGATAAGTCTGATAAACCTGTGACCAGTCATAAATCAAATTATTTGTAACAACATTATCAGAGGATTCAAGAGTATCCCTGTCACCACCTGTCAGCACAACGCCTGCCTTACCTGTGGCGGTTATGGTGTTGCCTTCAACAAGGATTTTTTCGCCCTCAAGGTCAACAGCGGTTTCTCCAACATTTTTTATTGTACAGTTTTTAACTGTTACACTATTGCCTGTTCCCTTGATTGCTCCTGCCCTTGTTCCGCAGAGGGTAATACCGTCAAAGGTAATATTGTCTGCGCAGTCAAGGGTAATCAAATCCTCGGTTTCAAGGGAAAGCTGAACGGTTTTACCATCAAAATCAGCAGGCGGAATAAAGTAAAGTGTCAGATTTTCTTTATCAATATACCATTCGCCCTCTGCATCAAGCTCCTCAAACACATTGAAGAAATAATACGGCATATCCTCTTTAAAGCCGTAAACGCTTGCATATTTTGTTGTGATACTGCCTTCATCAAAGGCTTCAAGCGGAGTAGTGGAATCTGCCCAGTCATACTGAAAATAACCGAAAAGCCATATGTCATCGCTGTTTTTCCAGTTCTTCATACGCTCTGTTACCGTTTTGTCAGCGGCAAAGGTTCCGCCACGGGGATTTTTCATATCCTCCCATTCCGGATTTTGCTGTGTTCCGCTGTTTGTATATGTTTCCTTTGAATCTCCGTTATCAATGATTTCTCCTGTTTTTAAATATTCTCCCTCATTTGGATAACGGGAAAGAGTCATTCTCTCTCCGTCGCAGAATAATTCACAATAAATGCTTCCAGCCTCGTCATACTTTTCGGCAGTATTGAACTGACCGAAGGCTCTAACCTGTCCGATTTGCTCCTTAGTTACACCGTACTTTTTCAAATCAATCATTTTAATATTGTCTTTGTATGTAACAAAATCAGATGTGTTAAGCGTAGCACCGCCGTTAAAGGTAACCTCGTCTTCAGCGTAAAATACGGTATTGTCATTATCCTTTGTCAGAGTAAGAGAAGAAACGGAATATTCGCCGCCTTCAAAGGAGATAACCTTTTCTTCCTTATTTAACTTGCCGGCAAGCTCCAAAGCTCTTTGAACGGTTTTAACAGGGCTTTCCTTTGTTCCGCTGTTGCTGTCATTTCCCTTTGTTGAAACAAAAATATCGCCCTGAAGCTTTTCACGCTGACGGCTTTCAGCTACGCTTAAGCCTGTTGGTGTGGGTTGAATTTCACCCATTTGACTTTGCGAGGAACAAGAGGTCATCATCAAGCCTGTAAACATTACTGCCATTAATATGCATAACGCCCTTTTAAAATTTTTCATACTGCTTATTGCTCCTTAATCCAAAGCATATTTGCCTGTGGATTTATCAGTTCTGTTTTTGTATTTGCCCTTTGTAAAATCAGGTATTTCAACAGGGATATTACCGTTTTGAATTGACTTTTCAGACAAAGCGGTAATGCACATCCACGACGCCGCATCGTACACATCAATGGCAGGCAAAGTTTCACCCTTAGCCGCATTTATCATGGAACGCAGAACAAGATAGTCCATTCCTCCGTGACCGCTCTCAATCATACCCTTTGACTTATGCTTCCACAAATCGTTATCGTATTCTTCGGCATATTTATCTGTATTTTTCCAGATTTTTTGCGGGTCCATATCAATTTCGGCTACATCCCCTGTTATATCCTTTTCAAGAAAAACATAGTCGCCGTCCTCCTGATACATACCCTTTGTACCGTGAACAGTAAAATTACGGCTGTAAATACGTGGGAGAGTTGTATCAAGAGTAAGTGTAATAGTTTCGCCGTTTTCGCAGGTGATAACAGTTGTAACTATATCACCCTGCTTAAACTGAGTGTTCATCAGCTCTTCATCGTCTGCCTTGTGTTCTTTTATATATTCGTGAAGTCCGCATGCCTTGCTGGCAACGGATACAAGGCGGAGCATACGGTTTCCCCTGTTAATACCGAGAATTTTCGCTATCGGTCCCAAATCATGTGTGGGATA
>JBJFHZ010000072.1:0-10688 GCA_051894075.1 Eubacterium sp. | reverse complement strand
TGCGAAATCTCATAAACAAATGCGTTTAAGATTGATTTACAGGGAGCGAGTGGGAGTGAGAAATTTGCTTTGCAAATTTCGAGACCGTTGCTCCAAATCTTTGATTTGGGAGAAACAGTCCGGTGGACTGTTTCATAGCAACTTGATAGGCAATATATAATATCAAAGGTGGCAGAGTAATCTGCCACCTTTATTTGTTGAAATAACACTGATATTGTGATATTATCAAATCGTAGATAATTGTAGGGACTTTACGAGGTAATATCGAGGTTACATAATGAAAATTGCAAATGGAATGGAATTTGTAAACGATGAAAATGTTATTGGTAGGTGGGAAATGGTAGGCTGGATTGACAATCCTACTTATAATTCATTAGACAATCTTATCAAAGAAAGTAACGGATATAATGAAATATACTTTTTGCCGGAGGGAGAGCCATATTGGATATTTGAAGGCTGGACAAAAGGATATTTACTGATTCATTATGGCGGAGATGAACCCATTAATACATATAAATATGAAATATCGGTTATTGACGGCAAGGAATATTTGTTCTTTCATATTGAAGATAGGACAGAAGTCTTCGCAAAAAAAGACAATAAAGTATATGATAAAGCAACACTTGGCAGACATGACAAAATTGATTATCCGTTTGTAGATGATGAAAAAGTAAGAGGCAAATGGAAAACTGTTGGTTATGTGGAAAATGCAGAAGATTTTGTTCCTAATAGCGATGAAACTGAATACTATTTGAAATCTTTGGAGTTCAATAATGATGGCATACTTATTCAGGAATATATGGATGAGATCTGGAAAGAAAAATGGACAAAAGGACTTGTTATTTGTTTGCACAGAACAACAGCCTCTCCATACTTCATACAAATGATTGAAGGTGTAGAATACCTTTTTATGGAATGGAGAATGGGAAACTATATCTATGGCGGATGTAAACCAACCTACTATGTGTTTAGGAGATAAAAAATGTTTATTATACATAGTCTAAGAGAAAGCGATTGGAATGAATGTAAAGACAAAAAATATTATGGTGATTATTCTATAAACAAATTTGGATTTATACATTGCTCTGAAATATCAACATATCAATGGGTGGCACCCAACTTTAAGAATGAAACCGAAAAAATGGTATTATTGGTTATTGATACTGATAAATTAGAGAATAAAGTTGTTTGGGAAGATTTAAAAAATTGCGGAGTAAAATATCCACATAT
Organism: Eubacterium sp.; assembly: GCA_051894075.1. Lineage (GTDB taxonomy): Bacteria > Bacillota > Clostridia > Oscillospirales > Acutalibacteraceae > Eubacterium_R. The sequence continues at coordinate 9,458 of JBJFHZ010000072.1, read as the reverse complement.
TTATGGACTTTTAAATACAAATGCTGTTGTAGATGTTGTTCCTCATCTTTGGAACGATGATAAAAAGTGGATTGTTAATGAAGAATTACTAAAATATACTAATGAAAGCTAAGTATTAATTAATGTCGTGAGTACAAATTGAGCACGAAAATTTGAAAACGGTGCAGAAGGTAACAACTTGATATTGAATCATTAAAAGGTTGCAGAGTAATCTGCCACCTTTGTTGTTGCTTACTATTATAAACTGTGATATATTTATTATGCAGACAAATATAAATTTGCAGGAGAAGTTATATGACAAGTGAATTCGATATGTCAAATATAGATATGCCTTACGGTATATTACACGACCAAAAATTGAATATTGTTAAATGTGAAAACAACAAAATGATTTTTACCTTTGATATTGAAATATATCCGCAAAATTATACTGACGATTTTTATAAGCAATATGAAGGCTTTAAGCATTGCGATATGATTGTAGATATGAGAGAAGAGCCATTCAATTATTTTCAATTTGTTTCTTGCCCTAACGCAAAGGGAAAATTCAAAGGGCTCAGCTTTGGAAGAGAAGAATTTATTGATGTAATTAATAATGCTTCGTCTGCTTCGTTTGTAGAATGCTCTGCCGCTTACGGTGAATTTAGAATTGAACTATGCATTGGCTATTATGATGCGAAAGGACACTATAAAAAATACAACAAATATTCTATGTGCAATATCACGCTTTATGCAAAAAAGATAATTTGGAATTGGTATTAGCTGAGATAAAGGGATATGATTATATGAATGTTGAAAAAACAATAAAAGCAAATAATTTGTAAAAAATATTGACAAAATCGTTATTTTGTTATATTCTTTTCACAAAGAGGTGTAAGAATTGAAAAATATAGAACTGATGAACGTGAAGGATATTTTTGAAAATAACGAGCTTGTGCTTATGAAAGCAACCTTCGGCAATTCTTTTTTCAAAATAACAAGAACTGACGTGGGATTAAAAAATGACGACGGCGATATTGTGGATATTATCACGGTTAAAGCCGAGTCGGGTAATTAAGGATAATAACCGAACAAAGATATAAAGTCTGAAATTATTTTTTGTTCAAAATCAAGGTCAGAACATTTCTTGTATCGTCAGTGCTGTAGGAAAGGTTGGCGGCGTCAACCTTCTTTTGAAACGGGTCAATTTCAAGAAGCATATAGCAGATGCTGCCGTCTGTTATCAGGTTGTCAACAGCACTGTTGTAATCTGTATTATTTTCAAATTTTATCTCTATAAAATTATTGCCGTTTTCAATTTGAGCGCTGATTGCTTTTTTCAGCTTCGATTTGCTGAAATCCGAAAAATAAAGTCCCTCTTTTACAAAATAGTTGTCAGCAGTTGCAGTACATTGGGGATATGATATGTTAGAGTCAAGGGTATGAGTTTTGCTCATATCCTTTTCTGTCATACAAAAATATATGTGGCTTGTGTAGCCCTGTGTGTCGGTTGACTCGTAGGAATCTCCCCAGGTGGCGTCTGTGTAGTAATAATTTCCGTTGAGAAATTGAAGAGTCCAAGCGTGATTCTGATTGCCCTCGGGGGTATTGGCGGTGCCGTAAACCGTTTCTGCATTTAGGGAGCATTTGGAAAGCAAATACTGATACGCCCTTGAATATCCTCCGCAGACGGCTTTTTTATTTACAAGGGCGCCGGCTATTGTGGAAGCCTCCGGATTATCCGAAAGGTTTTCGGCGGCTTTGTCGTCGTAGGATGTGTTTTCGGCAACAAAATTAAACAAAAACAGTGCTCTTTCATATTCGTCGGAAATTGCACTTGCTTCCGCAATAATACTGCTTGTGCATTGTTCGATTTGAGCCTTGTAATACTCTATTTCATCAGTGGTGTAAATATAATCAAAGGTCAGCTTCCCGGAGCTATCAATGGTGCAGGCTCCGGTTGACCAGAAAAGCTCCGGATTTTCTGCAAGGACAAAGCTTACAATGTCAAACAAATCCTGATTGTCGATTTTCTGATAAATGCGGACAGACTCCTTACGGTCCTTGATTGCGAAATAAATCCTGTCATATATTTTCCTTTTGTCATCATCAAGCTGTGAATAGTAAAGCTTTTCAAACTGTGCACCGTTTGACGCTTCCGCAACCTCCTCCTGATAGGACGGAGTGTTAATATAATCAAAATCAAAAAGAGAATATCCGGAAAAATAGTTGTAGACAAATACAAGAACCACAGCAAAAATTAAAAAATATAAAAATTTAAAAAATTTCTTCATATAACCATTCCGTTTTTATTAATTGATTATATTATTATATCACATTTATATATGAAAAGCAGCATAAAATATAAACGGTGTGGCAAATGAAAAAGCTTTTCTCAAAAATCATAGGAATAATAAAAATAAAAAAAGAAATCAAGGCTCAGCTTAATCTTATGACAATTCGTATTCCCTGTATAAATTTAAGCGTAAGGCACATTATTTTCAGGGGCTTTTGCTTTTATAACAACAGCGATTTGGTGGCATTTTTTACATATGACGAAATAATTAATACTGCAAAGCTGGGTAAGCCCTGCTTTGATTTATTAATTTATTGTTTATGTATTAAAAATAGTATAGATAAATATTGACATATGTGTTAAAATATCAATTACTGTCCGAATACGGCAAATACTACGGAGGAAAACAATGGAAACAAAAATTATTGCAATGGACCTTGACGGAACTCTTATGTCACCGGACCATTTGACTGTCAGCGAATACACAAAGCAAACTCTTATAAAGGTGCATAAAAAGGGTGTTAAGCTTGCCATTGCCACAGGCAGACCTATGGCACTTATTGAAAATGTTATAGAGCAGATACCCTTTGTTGATTATGTGATTTATTCAAACGGTGCCTGTGTTTTTGACAGAAATAAAAATGAAATAGTTTATTCTGATTTAATAGAAAGCGTAACGTCGGAAAAAATAATTAAATATTTTTTGAATGAGCCTGTATTTTTTGAAATATATATTGACGGAAAATCTCATTATCAGTTTGAGCGGGATAAGTATTACGACAGGGGAGAGCTTCCCGAGGAATTTATAAAAGAGATAATGGGCACAATGACAGGCCACGGAGATTTGCTTGAATTTGCAAAAGGAAAGGCTATTGAAAAAATGACTCTTTATTCTGTGGGTGAGGACAGGTTTTTGAAATATTCGGACAAGCTGAAATCATATAATCTTTCAGTTGCAACAAGCCTTAAAAACAGCCTTGAAGCCACTACAATAACTGCCGATAAGGGAAATGCACTTAAAGGAATATGCGAGGAGCTGGGCTTTTCAAGTGACGAGGCTATGAGCTTCGGCGATTCGGGAAACGATTGCACTATGCTTGAATATGCAGGACTTTCCTTTGCTATGGAAAACGGCAGTGACGAATGTAAAGCCTCGGCAAAATATGTTACCGCTTCAAACGGTGACGACGGTGTGGCAAAAATGATTGAAAAATACTGCCTTTAATTTGAACTTTAAGTAAATACTTGTAATATCATTAAAAGACTTGAAAGATTTGCACTTATTTTGTATTATTATAAAAAGTATAATTTGGGTTTATCGAACCGAATTGAGCCTCCCCTGTGTAAGGGGAGGTGGGTTGCCGTTAGGCAACTCGGAGGGGTTGTAACAATCCCTCAGTCTGCTAACGCAGACAGCTCCCTTTACACAAGGGAGCCATAAATTTGCTACAAGAACATCCCTACAAACCCTAATTTATAAGTTTAGACCAATAAAATTATTATAAAAATAAAAACCTCGGAGGTGTTAATGTGGAGAAAAATATTGACCTTACATTAATAAAAGGTGTTCTTGACGGGCTTGCCGACGTTAAAGGCTCGTTGATAACAATTTTGCAGAAAACACAGGATATCTACGGATATCTGCCAAAGGAAGCCATAATCTACATAAGCGAAAGAACGGGAATAGCAGAAAGCGAAATTATGGGCGTTGCAACATTTTATGCTCAGTTTCGTCTTACCCCTGTGGGAAAGTATCTCATTATGCTTTGTCAGGGTACGGCATGTCACGTTAATTCAAGCGAGCTGATTTTACAGACCATTAAGGAGGAGCTTGGCATTGACGACGGAGAAACAACCGAGGACGGATTGTTTTCTCTTGAATGTGTGGCTTGTCTGGGCTGTTGCTCTCTTTCTCCCGTTATGATGATTAACGGCAACACCTACGGCTCTCTTACACCTGAAAAAACGAAGAAAATTCTTAAAGAGTTAAGGGAGGCGGAGTAATGAAAATAGTTATCGGAGAGGGCTCCTGCGGTATTGCGGCAGGTGCTGAAAAGGTTAGGCAGGCGCTTTTAAACGAGGATTTAAACGGCGCAAAGCTGACAATTGCAGGCTGTATAGGTATGTGCTACCTTGAGCCTATTGTTGATATTTACGAGGACGGCAAGGAAGTTAAAAGACTTGTCCGTGTATCCGAAAAGGATGCAGAAAAAATTGCTGAATATACAAGAACAGGTGATGAAAGCCTTATTGACCATTTGCTTGTTTCCGACGAGGATAAGCAGTTTCTTGAAAAGCAGACAAGAATTGCTCTTCGCAGATGCGGCATAATCAACCCCGAGGATATCGAGGATTTTATATCCGCAGACGGCTATACCGCACTCAAAAAGGCTGTTTGCGAAATGACTCCCGAGGAGGTTATTGAAACAGTTAAGGTTTCAGGCCTTGCCGGACGTGGCGGTGCAGGCTTCCCAACGTGGTTTAAGTGGAATGCCGCAAGGCAGAGCGAGGGCGACGAAAAGTATCTTATCTGTAATGCCGACGAGGGCGACCCCGGTGCATTTATGGACAGAGCCGTTATTGAGTCTGACCCCCACACTCTTATTGAGGGTATGCTTATTGCCGCTTATGCAATCGGCGCAAAAAATGCCGTTGTTTATGTAAGAGCCGAATATCCTCTTGCAATTAAAAGACTTGAAAATGCAATTAAGCAGGCAACCGAAAAGGGCTATCTCGGTGAAAATATTTTCGGTACCGATTTCTCCTGTACAATCACAATTAAGGCAGGCGCAGGCGCTTTTGTCTGCGGTGAAGAAACGGCACTTATTGAATCCCTTGAGGGCCACAGAGGTATGCCCAGACTTAAGCCTCCTTTCCCTGCTCAAAGCGGTTACTGGAGAAAGCCCTCTAATATCAATAATGTTGAAACCTTTGCAAATGTCAGCTGGATAATCAACAACGGCGGTGAAGCATTTGCCGCTATGGGTACCGAAGGCTCAAAGGGTACAAAGGTTTTTGCCGTTACAGGTAAGGTAAAAAGAAGCGGACTTGTTGAAATTCCTATGGGTAAAACACTTCGTGACGTTATCTTTGATATCGGCGGTGGTATGAAGGGTAATAAGCCGTTTAAGGCTGTTCAGATGGGCGGTCCGTCAGGCGGTTGTATTCCTGCTGAGCTTATAGATACAGTTATTGATTATAAGGCACTGGGTGCAACAGGTGCGATTATGGGCTCCGGCGGTATGGTTGTTATGGATGAAAGCACCTGTATGGTAGGTATGGCAAAATTCTTCCTTGACTTTACTGCCAAGGAAAGCTGCGGTAAGTGTATTCATTGCCGTATCGGCACAAAGAGAATGCTTGAAATTCTCACAAGAATTACCGAGGGTAACGGTAAAGAGGGCGACGTTGAGCTTCTTGAGGAGCTTTGCTACGGCATTAAGGACGGTGCACTCTGCGGTCTCGGTCAGACTGCACCCAACCCCGTACTGACAACCATAAAATATTTCAGAAACGAATATGACGCTCATATAAAGGAAAAGAAATGTCCCGCAGGGGAATGTACATCTCTTATTTCATACAGCGTTGACGCAGATAAGTGTAAGGGCTGTACCCTTTGCGCTAAAAACTGCCCTGTCGGTGCAATCAGCGGCAGTGTAAAAAATCCGCATTCTATTGATACAGATAAGTGTATTAAATGCGGTAAATGCTTTACTGTATGCCGTTTCGGCGCAGTAGTAAAAATGTAAGGAGGAGCAAAAATGGATACAATCAAATTAACTATAAACGGCAAAGAAGTAACTGCTCCTTCAGGCTGTACCATTCTTGAGGCGGCAAGGCAGAACGGTATTTACATACCTACGCTCTGCTATGACGAGGCGGTAGAGGTTTACGGTGCCTGCGGACTTTGTGTTGTTGAGGTTCAGGGAACACCGAAGCTTCTGCGCTCATGCTCTGCAAAGGCGTCGGACGGAATGGTTGTTGAAACAGAAAGCGAAAGAGTAGTTAAATCAAGAAAAATTGCAATGGAGCTTCTTATGTCTGCCCACGACGGCGACTGCGTTGCTCCATGTCAGCTTGCCTGCCCTGCAAATACAGACTGTCAGGGTTATGTGGGGCTTATCGCAAACGGTAAGTTTGACGAGGCTTTAAGGCTTATTAAAAATAAGATTTCTCTCCCTGCCTCAATAGGCAGAGTTTGTCCGCATCCCTGTGAGAAGGCTTGCAGACGCGGCAAGGTTGAGGAGCCTATTAACATTGCTCAGCTTAAGGCGTTTGCCGCTGATTTGGATTTGAACGGCGACGCATATGTTCCCGAGGTTGCACCTGCAACAGGCAAAAGGGTTGCAATCGTAGGCGGCGGTCCTGCAGGACTTACTGCGGCACTTTATCTCAGAGAAAAGGGCCACGAGGTAACCGTCTTTGATATGATGGATAAAATGGGCGGTATGCTCCGCTACGGTATTCCGCAGTATCGTCTGCCCAAGGATATTCTTGACAGCGAAATTGCAATAATTGAAAAAACAGGAGTTCACTTCTGTAACAATGTAAAGCTTGGCAGAGATATTACTCTTGATAATTTGAGAAATGTAAACGACGCTGTGATTCTTGCCCCCGGTGCTTGGAAATCAAGTCCTATGAGAGTTAAGGGCGAGGATATAAAAGGCGTATACGGCGGTATTGATTTTCTCAGAAGCGTAATTCAGGGCGAGCCTGTCCAAATCGGCAAAAGAGTCGCCGTCTGCGGTGGCGGAAATACTGCTATGGATGCCTGCAGAACTGCTGTTCGTCTTGGTGCAAAAGAGGTTTACGTAATCTACAGAAGGACGAAAAATGAAATGCCTGCCGAGGATATTGAAATAAAGGAGTCCGAGGAAGAGGGCGTTATCTATAAATTCCTTACAAACCCTGTTGAAATTCACAAAAAGGACGGTAGGGTTTGCGGTATGACCTTGCAGCTTATGGAGCTTGGAGAGCCTGACGCATCAGGCAGAAGAAGGCCTGTTGCCATTGAGGGCAAGACTGAATATATTGCTCTTGACAGCGTTATTATGGCAATCGGTCAAAAGCTTGATTCAACAGATTTCACATCTGTTGAACTGACGGAAAGAGGAACAATCAAGGCTGATGAGGATACCTTTATGACTGACCTTGACGGCGTATTTGCTATCGGTGATGCCACAAACAAGGGTGCATCAATTGCAGTTGAGGCTATCGGCGAGGCTGACAGATGCGTAAATGTTGTTGATGCTTATCTAAAGGGCGAAAAGCTTGATTTACGTGTGCCCTATATCAGCAAGCGCGATGATGACAGAATTGACCTTTCAGGTAAGGAAAAGCAGTCCAGAACTGTTGCCGAGGTGCTTCCTGCCGAAAAGAGAAAAAATAGCTTTGATGAGGTTTCACTGGGACTAACTGCCGAGGAGGCACAGCAGGAGGCACAAAGATGTCTTGAATGCGGCTGCCGTGAATATTTTAAGTGCAAACTTTTGAGTGTTGCACAGAGATATGATATTAACCCGGAACGCTTTGCAGGTGAAATGCCTCAAAAATATACGAGAGATGAAAACGCCTTTATCGAAAGGAATACTGCAAAATGTATTCTTTGCGGACTTTGTGTTCGCTCCTGTAAAGAGGTTGTTAATATCAGCGCCATCGGTCTTTTAGGAAGAGGCTTTACAACAAGTATTTCTCCTGCCTTTGCACTTCCGCTTGATGAAACAAAATGCACAAATTGCGGACTTTGCGTTAAGCTTTGCCCTACAGGTGCACTTACGGAAAAATCCACCCTTGAAAAGCAGGTTCCGCTTAAAGAGGATTATTCCGTTGAAGCGGTTGAAATTGACGGTGCCTCCTGTGAATATCTCGTATCACGCTACGGCGGTGAAATTATCAGAGCCGTACCTAATGATGATAATGCAAGAGCCTGTGAAAAGAGCCGTGAGGAAATCGTTAAAATTTTGTCAAATAAATATTGACATCCGAAAAAAATAATATAAAATAGTGATGTAAAAATTTATTCGGAGGTATTATTATGGCATGTTTTCTTGTTCCTACAGCCGAGGCAATCGTTGTAACTGCCGCAACACTTATAGTTAAGGCTAAGGAAAAAAAGTCCGAGCCTCAGACCTTTACAAACGAGGCTAAGGACGGCACTATTGAAACAAGAGAAAAAATTTCTCTTTCAAGAAAGCTTAACTGGCTTAACGCTCTTCTTTGGGGCGGTTCAATTCTTCTTGCGTTTGAGCATTTATGGCACGGTGAGATTTCACCGTTCTTCCCGTTCCTAACGGCAATGTCAAGTCCCGAAAGCACGGCGGTAATGCTTAGCGAAATGTCAACCGTTGGTGTTATGATGGCAGTTCTTGTTACTGTCGTATGGATTGCTATGGTTGGCGTTTGTGCCGTTATGGAGCATAAGGCTTTAAAGCAGGCAAGGCTTAAGGCTCACGCATAAGACATAGAGGAGGATTAAGTTAATGACATTGCTTGTAACGGTTTTTGCCGCAGTAATCTGCACTGTCCTTTGGTATAAAAATGCACCTAAAAACGAGCTTAAGCTAAATATACTTTGCTGTATGTTTTGGGGTGCATCACTTATGTGGTTTGTTGACGCTGTCTTTGAGTATGCAGAGCTTAAGGCTGAATATTTCACACCTGCAATCGAGGATATGGTAAACGACCTGTTTTTAGGTTTGTCTGTAATTGCCCTTGCTCTTGTAATCTGGATTGTTATCCTGCTTATCAAGGACCCAAAGGGTGTAGTTAAGGATATACTTTTCAAGAAAAAGAAATAATTTATCTTCTGCTCCTCCTAATTTTAGGAGGAGTTTTTTTAGCAGGACAATTAGTATTTGTCGATATAAATAATGTTGTTAATATACCGTAGGGACAAGGTTTTCCCTGTCTGCATTAATCGGGACGGACAACCCGTCCCCTACAAACATAAACAATGCCGATATTACAAATTAACCGTAGGGGCGACCAGTGGTCGCCCGCATATAACGGGCTTGCACTGCAAGCCCCTACGAAAGTTTGATGCAGTAACACATTGAAAATTTGCGGGATGTCGAGGACGCCATCTCCTACAAATATCAACAACGTTCATGTAAATTGTAGGGGAGGGGTTCCATCCCCTCCCGTAAAATTAAATATTCGGGCAGGCACAGAGACCTGCCCCTAC
>JBJFHZ010000071.1:0-10821 GCA_051894075.1 Eubacterium sp. | reverse complement strand
TTTAATACTTTCTTTCTTCTTTTACGAGTTGCCATAGCACCCTTAATTCTTGCCATATCAATATACCTCCGAGTTTATGATAGATGCTCTGATGAGCAATTTCTTCTTATTTGTAAGGAACAAGTCTCTTGCACTGCTTCTGATTTGTAACATCGGCAACTGCAGTCTTGCGAAGATTTCTCTTACGCTTAGTTGACTTCTTAGTAAGAATGTGTGAGGTATAAGCATGAGCACGCTTTACCTTGCCGCTTTTTGTGGTCTTGAAACGCTTTTTAGCGCCGCTGTGAGTTTTAATCTTTGGCATAATTTATTCCTCCGTAATGATTATTTACTTGCCTTGCCCTTAGGTGACATAAACATAAGTATCTGTCTGCCCTCAAGCTTAGGAGCCTTATCAACATTTGCCTCTTCCTCAAGCTGTGAAGCAAAACGCTTCATATTCTCAATACCGAGATCTGCATGAGTCATCATTCTGCCCTTGAGCCTGATAGACACCTTGAGCTTATGACCCGAAGCAAGAAACTTCTTTGCCTGATTAACCTTTGTGTTGAAATCTCCCACGTCAATGGTAACGGATAAGCGGATTTCCTTTGTTTCAATCTGCTTTTGGTTTTTGCGGTTTTCCTTCTCCCTCTTTGCCTGCTCGTAACGGAACTTTGAATAGTCCATAATCTTACAAACAGGAGGCTTTGCCTGAGGCGCAATCTTAACTAAATCAAGATCGTTGTCCTCTGCAATTTTAAGCGCCTGAGCTGCGCTCATAATTCCAAGCTGCTCACCGTCGGCAGAAATCACACGCAATTCCTTGTCCTTGATTTCATTATTAATCTGTTGAGCTTCCTTGCTGATAAAAAACACCTCTTAATATAAAAATAAAATACGAACGCAGAATTTGCGCTCGTACTTCAATAATTAATTAACAAATAAATTATTGCCCTTTTCGTCTAAACTGAAGGGGAGAACGCAGGTTCTTCTTTGTTGTGGCATTATATTAACACATTGTAATACATTTGTCAATATAAATTTTTTATTAATTTTCATTTGTATGCTTCAGCTTATTCCAGTTAGCTTGGAAATCGTCATAGCTGTCGGTAAAATAGAAATCGTCACCGTTGTTATATGAGAAAAAATAAAAATAATCAGTATCCGAATGATTGATAACGGCTTCAATATTTGCCACTCCGGGATTGCAAATCGGTCCACTTGGCAAGCCGTCACATTTATACGTATTATATGACGTTACGATTTTATCGTCAAAGCCGTTTTCTCTGAGTGCATTTCCGTAATCTATCGTAACATCAGACTGTAGCTTGTGATTTGCGTTAAGCCTGTTCATAAATACAGATGCAATATTCTCGGCAACACCCTCTCCCAAGGTTTCCTTTTCCACTATTGACGCAATGGTTACAAGCTCATTAAGAGTTATGTAGTTTTTCTCGCAATAGCTTATCCAGCTATCCTTGATTTTACCGTCGAAGGCTTCAAGCATAGCTGAAACAACATCTTTGGCATCGGTATTTTCACCTAAATCATATGTGGCAGGGAAAAGATATCCCTCAAGCTGATATGCAGTTGTTTCAGTGGTTATTACGCTATCGAGAAAGTCATATTCATATTCCGACTTATCCTTACAGGCGTTTAAAAAATCCTCCCTGCTGCATATTCCGTTTTTCTCCATTGTATCTGCTATATCAAAAACATTATAGCCCTCGGGAATACAGACTGAAACAGTCTTGTGGGATATATCGGGATTTTGCAGCTTTTGGGCAATCTCCTCATAGCTCATTGAACTGTTAAGATTATATTCTCCGTTAATATAGGTGAAATCGGGATAATGCTTATCCATCCAGTAGCACCAAAGAGTATCATTTAAAATAATCTTATTATTCATTAGCTTCTCGGCAACCTGATACTGAAAATCAGATGCCTCAATATTCAATGTATATTCATTGTTACTGCCGTCATTTCCGCTTATATCCTTTTCAATATATGTATATCCGATAAAGCCGACTATACATAAAAGTACAACAATAAGCACGGCAATGACTGCTTTTAAGCCGTTATTTTTCTTCTTGGACATAAAAATCTACCTGTAATTATTTTTATCAAGGCTCATAGGCATATGGGGAAGTCCCCTGTCAATAATCTGACTGCCTATAGCCTTAAAACCGAATTTTTCATAAAAGGGTACGGCATAATTTTGAGCATCAACTAAAACCGTTTGAGCGCCCTTTTCAAAGGCTTTTTCCACAACTGCCCTAACAATTTTATCTCCGTAGCCCTTTCCTCTGTACTGCTTTAAAACGGCAATTCTTCCGATTTTAAAGCCTTTTTCCGTCAGAGCAAGACGTGATGTTGCGGCGGCATTTTCCCGGTCATAAAGTAAAGCATAAAGCGTACCCTTGCCCTTTTCATCATAGGAGTCAAATTCCGTATCTGCGTCTGCGCCCTGTTCAGCGGTAAAAACCGATACCCGTATATTTTTTACAAGCTGAAAATCATCGCTGTCTGATGTTATAAATATAATTTTACTCATTTACCTCGTGTACCTTAAGCATATTTGTAGTTCCCGAGATACCCAGCGGAATACCTGCCGTAATAACTGCGATATCACCCTTTTTAACCATTCCTGCCTTCTCGGAAACCTCAACTGCGTGGTTAAAAAGCTCATCCGTGTTATTCTTAAGCTCACACTTCACAGGATATACTCCCCAACTCAAATTAAGCTGACGCCAAACCTTTTCGTCAACGGTAGCGCCTACAATAGGCGTAAACGGTCTGAACTTTGATATCATTCTTGCTGTTGTTCCGCTTTTTGTTACGGTGATAATGGCGGTGGCGGAAAGGTCGTGGGCAGTAGTAACTGTAGCATGGCTGATGGCAGAGGTAACTCCTATATTATCCTTTTTCTCGTAGAACTTATTAAATCTGTTTATATAGTTTATATCCGCCTCGGTGGTGACGGCTATTGATGCCATGGTTTCCACAGCCTCAACAGGATGCTTGCCCACGGCAGATTCACCTGAAAGCATAATAGCGCTTGTGCCGTCATAGATAGCATTGGCAACGTCTGTAATTTCAGCTCTTGTAGGTCTCGGATTATTAATCATAGATTCAAGCATCTGTGTTGCCGTAACCACAATTTTTCCTGCCTCATAAACCTTACGGATAATCATTTTCTGAATTGACGGAATAAGCTCAAAATGGATTTCAACACCCATATCGCCTCTTGCTACCATTATTCCGTCGGCAGCCGCTATAATTGAATCAATATTTTGAACACCTTCGGCATTTTCAATTTTTGCGATTATCTTGACATTCTTCCAGCCTATAGCCTCAACATAGTTACGCAAAATTGTAACGTCTGTTGCATTTCTTACGAATGAAGCGGCAACAAAGTCAAAATCGTGCTCCTTACCGTACTGCAAATCAGACATATCCCTTGATGAAAGATAGGGCATATTAAGGCTTACTCCGGGAACATTTACTCCCTTACGGTCGGTAAGAAGTCCTCCGTCAACAACTGTACAGTGGATATCGCCTCCGCTGACGCTGTCAACCCTCATTGAAACAAGACCGTCATTAATGAGAATTAACGTTCCCGACTTAACGTCATTTGGCAATCCGTCATAATTGACAAAGCATTTTTTCTCATTACCCTTACATTCCTTAGTAGTGAGAATATATTTATCCCCTGCCGAAACCATAACGCCCTCAGGCTTTTCAAAAACGCCCAGGCGAACCTCCGGTCCCTTTGTATCAAGCAGAGTTGCAACGGGAAGATTTAGCTTTTCCCTCATGGCAACAACACGTTCAAGTCTTTTTGTATGGTCCTCGTAGGTTCCGTGGCTGAAATTAAATCTTGCCACGTCCATACCTGCAAGCATAATCTTTTCAAGAACACTGTCATCATCGGTAGCCGGTCCTAAGGTGCATATAATTTTTGTTTTCCTCATAGCAGTAATAACTCTCCATAGAATGTTAAATAATAAGTAGGAAGCGTTGGGCTTTGCATCCGCAATACAAATACCAATTCCTTGTTAGTATAATATCACAAAAATACAAAAATGCAATATATAAATAATAACATAAGTCAAGGAAAGCTTTACCGTTGATTATCAGCCAACAATCTTTACGTCATTTGAAATAAGATGACAGTATGTCAGTCCGTTTTCATCGTATGTTTCAAATACTCCTGTAACCTCAATATTGCTGTTTACAGCAGGATAATCGTCGGGATATGTATGCCCTTCCCATATAAATTCAAGTCCCTGCTGACAACAGGCAGTAGCATCGGTAACAGTAACATTATAGTATTTCTGCTTTGTTTCGGTATTTTCCGAAAGAGTGAACTGACCTGCCATTTTTATTGTTTTGCCTACATATGAATCGGGATTTTCCATCATATCAGCAAGCTGTGAATAAACCATAGTTGTATTCATTTGAGATAAATCCAAATCAACCGTTTGGCTTTCTGCGACGGTTTCAGCTGTTTTATTATTATCATTTTCGCCATTACCCTTTCCCGAACAGCCTGCAAAGACAGAAGTGAAAAGAAGTATGCACGCTAAAACAGGAATTGCAATTTTTTTAAACCTTTTCATCTTTTTCCTCCTATAATTTTACCTGCAACGGTAAATAATACAAAGCCTATAATATCAGCCGCTACGATTGTTGAACCTACAGGTGTACCTGCAAGAACGGAAACAAGTATTCCTAAAAGTGAGCAAATAACCGAAAAGATTGCCGAACAGATTGTTACTGATTTGAAGCTTTTAAAAACTCTCATAGCTGAAAGGGCAGGAAAAATAACAAGCGCCGAAATCAGCAGAGAGCCAACAAGATTCATTGCAAGGACAATGATAACTGCAATTACAACTGCGATAATTAAATTATAAACATTTGCTTTAGTGCCTGTTGCGGTTGCAAAATTTTCATCAAAGGTAACTGCAAAAATTTTATTATAAAGAAATATAAAAACCATCACCACAGCAAGTGACATAACGGTGCAAACCCAAGCCTCTGTTTTAGTCAAAGTAAGTATTGATGTAGAACCGAAAAGTGTACTGCATACATCACCCGACAGATTACTTGACTTTGAAAAAACATTCATAATCAAATAACCTATTGCAAGAGAGCCTACGGAAATCATAGCCACGGCGGCATCGCCTTTAATCTTTGCATTATTACCTGTGCGAAGCAAAAGAACAGCGCATATTACGGTCACAGGCATAATGAGAAGCATATTATTCGTCATTCCCAAAACCGTTGCTACTGCCATTGCACCGAATGCTACGTGGGACAGTCCGTCACCGATAAACGAAAATCTTTTAAGCACAAGGGTAACCCCCAAAAGTGACGACGAAAGAGCGATCATAACACCGACTATAAGAGCATATCTGACAAAAGGATATTCAAGATAAAGAGATAATTTTTCAAGCATTTTCGTCATCCCCTTTCCCGTCTGCGAAAATTTTTCCCGCAGGACTTTTAACATATTCATCAGAGGTGCCGAAAAAAATATTTTCACCCAAATGCAGAATACGGCTTGAATATTTCACGGCTGAGGAAATATCATGGGAAATCATAATAACCGTCATACCGTCTTTTTTATTAATATCATTTATAAGAGAATACATATCGGTTGTTGCCGTGGGGTCAAGCCCCGAAACAGGCTCGTCAAGAAGTATCAGCTTTTTAGCGGCACACAAGGCTCTTGCAAGGAGAACTCTTTGCTGTTGACCGCCCGAAAGCTCTCTGTAGCAACGCTTTTTTAACTGAGCTATGCCCATTTTTTCAATATTCTTTTCTGCTCTGTTTTTTTCTTCCTTTGAATAAAAAGGCCTTAATCCACAGCCTGACTGACAGCCTGACAGCACTATTTCCCAAACCGATGCCGGAAAATCTCTCTGAACATCTGTCTGCTGAGGAAGATAGCCTATCTCGGTCTGTTTAAGTCCGTTTTCAAAAAGGATTTCGCCCGAAAGCTTTGGCTGTAAACCTAAAAGAGTTTTTACAAGGGTTGATTTTCCTGCACCGTTTTCTCCGACGATACAAAGATAATCACCTGCGTCAACAAAAAAATTAACATTCTCCTGAACTGTTTTTGAATCATAGCCCAGGGTAACATTGTTACACGACAAAAGCTTCATAAATCATCACCTCACGCCAAAGCCTGCTGTAAAACAGTCAGGTTCTTTTCCATAATCGAAAGATAGGTTTCGCCCTTTTCTATATCTTCAAAAGTCTTTGACTGCATAGAATCAAGCACAAGAATTTGCTGATTTTTTTTGGCAGTATTGTCAATAACGGTCTGAGCGATATTGTGATTAGCGCCCTCAATGGTCATTACATATTTAAGATTTAATTCATCAACCTTTTTTGCAAGGAAGCTGATTGTTTCAAAGCTTGCCTCGCTTTCAGCCGAACAGCCTGCAAAGGCGGCGTAATAATCAATACCGTAGTCGTCTGTCAGGTATCTGAAAGGAAATCTGTCGGCAAACACAAGGGTTTTATTGCCTGCTCCTTCCACTGCAGACTGATATTTTTCGTCAAGTGCCTTAAGAGATGATATATAGCTATCTGTGTTGTCACTAAACAAATCTGCATTTTCGTTATCAAGGGATGACAGCTTTTCTGAAATATAAATGCACAAAGACTGAGTATTTTTTATAGAAAGCCACACGTGTTCGTCATATTCCTCGTGTTCTTCCCCGTCCTCGGGATGTTCTTCCTCCATTCCCTCCTTATGTTCTTCGGTCTTTGCGTTTTCACCTATTGCGTCAAGAAGATTTACTGCAATCATATTTTCATTAGCTGACTGCTTTAAAACATTTTCTACCCACTCGTCAGATTCTCCGCCCACGTATATAAACATATCGCAATCGGTAATTTTTACGATATCGTCAGCGGTAGGCTGATAATTATGCAAATCTGCCGAGTTGTCAAACAAAAGAGTTAAATCAATATTGTCACTGCCTGCCGTAATCTGCTTTACCCAGTCGTAGGCAGGAAAAATTGTTACTATAACGCTAAGCTTGCCGCTGTCCTGATTATCTGCCTTGCTTTTAGAGCTGCAAGCCGTAAAGCAAAACACAACAAGACACATAGCAGTTAAAAGGGCAATAAATTTTTTCATAATAAAAAAGCCTCCAAATAAAATTAATCATCAATCCTAAAAAAGGGTATAAAAATACAGGGAACCTTAAACGCAAAAGCAAAAATGCGCAGACCTCTCCCTGTTTTCGGTACGCAAATAACACACGGCTTCCCGTGTTAGAAATCCATATAGTATTACTGCATACCGTATGATTAATTTAGCTTGAAAGCTTTACCTTTAACATAACAAGAGTTGACAGGCTGATATTTTTTTCATTTCCTAAGCTGAGTACAACTGCAAATACCGCAGCTACAGTAAGAAAAATAAAACCGCCTGCAGTATTGACATTTTTAAGATTATTTTTGCAAGCGTTAATCTGACAGCATATAGGACAGCTATCCTTAACACAACAGCTATGGTCAGCCTCTGCCGCAATGAAAAAAATTGAGAAAAGGAGAATAAAAATATAAGCCGCTGAAATAAGCACGGTAAATGCTCTTTTTTTCTTATCCATTTTCTCACTTCCCTTCATTATTAAAAAATTATACCACATAAAAGTAAAAAGTCAATTAAGTTTTATTTCCAAATATCTTTTTCAAACTGTTGATATTAGTGCTTTAATATGCTAAAATAGTCGGCGAGGTACATGCTATGGAAAATTTATGGAAAGAAAATTTAAGAAAAATTACGCCCTATGTTCCAGGTGAGCAGAGCAAGGAAAAGGATATTGTAAAGCTTAACGCAAACGAAAACCCTTATCCGCCCTCACCAAAAGCAATAGAGGCATTGAAAAGCTTTAATTCCGACAGGCTTCGCTTTTATCCTAACGCAAACTCAACAGAGCTTAAGGAAGCTTTGGCAGAATACTATAATGTGGGTATTGAAAATATATTTGTAGGAAACGGCTCCGATGATGTTCTTGCCATTGCCTTTCAGTCATTTTTCAACAGCAAAAAGCCTATTGCCTATCCCGATTTGACCTACAGCTTTTATCCTGTATGGTGTGACCTTTTCGGTATTCCTTACAAAACATATCCTGTTGACGATAATTTTAGGATTGTTCCCGAGGACTACAAGGAGGAAAACGGCGGTGTTGTTATACCTAATCCCAACGCTCCTACCTCTATCGGAGAAGGGCTTGATTTCGTCGAAAAAATTATGAAATACAATCCCGACAGCGTTGTTATTATTGATGAGGCATATGTGGATTTCGGCGGTACATCATCAGTAGAGCTTACAAAGAAATATGAAAATCTCCTTATTACAGGTACTTTTTCAAAGTCACGTTCCCTTGCAGGACTGAGAATAGGCTTTGCCGTTGGCAGTAAAGAGCTTATTTCGGTTATGGAAGCCGTTAAAAATTCATATAATTCTTATACGGTGGACTCCGTTTCAATAGCAATGGGTGCCGCCAGCATAAAGGACAATGAATATTTCAAAAGCACCTGCAAAAGGATAATTGATACAAGAGAAAGATTTACCAAAGAAATGAAGGCACTTGGCTTTAAGGTGCTTGACTCTTCAACTAACTTTATCTTTGCAACCCATAGTGACCTATCAATTAAGGATATGTTTGAATATCTAAAAACAAAAAATGTGTTTATCCGATACTTTTCTCTGCCGAGAATTGACAATTACACAAGAATTACAATCGGCACAGATGAAGAAATGGATATCCTTTTAAAAGAAATTAAGGAGTATATAAATGAGCATAAATAAAAAGCTTGTTGTGGCTTTTCTTGCGGCAATCAACATTATGAATCTTACGGCAGGAATTATAACACAGATAAAAATAATTACAGGCAGTGACGTAACATCAATAATTCCTATCAGGTCGGAAATGACGGTTAATCAGATTTTGCTTTTAAACTTTATGTGCGTGGCGATAATAATTTTTCTTATCAGTATTGTCACTACCTATCTGACTACCGACATTCCCTACTCACCTGCTGAAATTTTGTCAAACTGTCCGGGCACATTTTTGATAATTCCTATAATCATTCTTTTTCTCGGTATCTTTAACGCTGTCAATGCACCGATTACGGCAGACAAAATATGGATTGCACTTTGCAGTATCATTTACGTATTTTTCAATGCAGTAAACTTTGGATGTATTATCACTGTCAAAGAGGATGCAGAAGAGTAAAATATTATTTGACAAAAATTTCATTTAATGTTAGTATGTATTCAATATTTGAAAGGAAATTTACTATGTTTACACAGAGCTATGAACTTAACAGAGCTATGGAATCTATGCGCAGAGCGTATAGATTTGCTTTGCTATGTTCATTTTCGGTGTAGGTATATAACCATATTAACAAACCCGTTGATGAGCATATCATCAACGGGTTATTTTTATTTTAGGAGGTAAAGAAATGAAATTAGTATTGTTGTTTGGCGATGCGGCTGTGGGGAAAATGACAGTTGGTCAGGAGCTTACAAAAATAACTGATTTAAGGTTATTTCATAATCATATGAGTATAGAGCCTATTCTTGAGATTTTTGGCTCATTTAACGGAGCGGCAATAAAGAGATTCAGGGAAATTGTTTTTGAAGAATTTTCTAAAACTGATAACTATGGTTTAATATTTACATATATGTGGGCTTTTGACTGCAAAGACGATTGGGATTATGTAGAACATATCAAAGATATATTCAAACCCTATAACACAGAGTTTTATTATGTAGAGCTTGTTGCTCCGCAACACATAAGATTAGAGCGTAACATTTCTGAAAACAGACTAAAAAACAAGCCGTCAAAAAGAGATATTGAATGGTCTAACAAAAGACTGATTGCTGATGATAATAATCATAGGCTGGTTAGTTTTGAAGGAGAAATACCGTTTGATAATTATATTAGAATTGATAATTCAAATCTTACTCCAAAAGAAACCGCAAAATTGATAAGAGAGAAATTTGATTTGTAATGAGGAATAAATTATGAATTATACTATTGAACAACTAAATATCACAAATTACGATAAAAGCAATAATGTATGGGATATGAAAAGCTGTCCTTTTACCGAACAATTCAAGAAGCAAATTGCCTACGGTAACCGTGAGGCTTACTTGATGAAACGCAATGGTAAATATGTTGCAAGCTGTGATTTAGTTTATGACTACGGAGAATATACCGAAGCAAGCATAAAGGTTTATTTATCAAGATTGATTGTCAAAAAGGAATACCGTAACAAAGGTATAGGACAGGAATTGCTAAAATATATGATTGACTTATGCAAAGAAAAAGGATATAAGCAAATCACGGTTGGAGTTGATACAGATAATAAAAATGCACTCCATATATATCAAAAATACGGTTTTACTGTATATGAAACCGCAACTGATGAATATGGAGAATATTATAAAATGATTTGCAGGCTGAGCCTGCCAAATTTGTATTTATCCGTATGTTACTGCAACAAACTTTCGTAGGGGCAGGTCTCTGTGCCTGCCCGAAAATTAAATTTTGCGGGAGGGGATGGAACCCCTCCCCTACAAAAACAAACAACGTAATTATTACAAATCAACCGTAGGGGCGACCACTGGTCGCACGCTTATAACGGGCTTGCAATGGGATTCCCCTGTTAGGGGAAATGTCTGCGAAGCAGACAAAAGGGTCTGGCGGCCGCTCCAAGGCAGCCCCTACGAAAGTTTAATGCAGTAACACATTGAAAATTTGCGGGATGTCGAGGACGCCATCCCCTACAAAATATCAAGAACGC
>JBJFHZ010000070.1:0-2168 GCA_051894075.1 Eubacterium sp. | reverse complement strand
GATTCGGTAATAATGAAAAGATTGAATAAAAAGATTAAAACATCCGCAGTTGCTTAAATGCTCTGCGGATGTTTCTTTTGAATACTGCCGAATAAATTATCTCTTTAAAGCTGTTGACAAATTTATCATTTTAAGTATAATATGTATTACAAGTTATACTTTTCATACTTATTATACAGTGATTTATGAGGTGAGCAAAATGAAAAATCCCCCAAAGGGCAAAAACGCCTGGACAGTAAAAATCGGTGAAAAGGGTCAGTTTGTAATTCCGAAAGAAGCAAGAGATATGTTTGACATTCATCCGGGCGACACGATTCTTCTGCTTGCTGACGCAAAAAAAGGAATCGCAATTCCGCCGAAAAAGCAGACAGAAAAGCTTTTATCGGGCATATTCCGAAACAGTTTTTTCAGCGAGGATGAAGAATGATGAATCAGGTACTCAGTGTTGACAATTTGTGCAAAGCCTACCCCTCCTTTAAGCTTGACAATGTGAGCTTTAATCTGGAAAAGGGCAAAATCACGGGCTTTATTGGCAGAAACGGCGCAGGAAAAACCACTACGCTGAAATGCCTGTTGAATTTTATAAGCTATGACAGCGGAAACATTCGGTTTTTCGGCAGAGAATTTTCCGAAAACGAGCTTGAGATAAAGCAGAATATTGCTTTTGTGCTTGGCGGAGTAAACTACTACACAAATAAAAAGCTCAAAAAAATCACCGCTGTAACAAAGTCCTTTTACCGCAGTTGGGACGACGACATTTACAAGCGCTATATGCAGAAATTTTCTCTGGACGAAAACAAAACTCCTGCTCAGCTCTCGGAGGGAATGAAGGTAAAATATAATCTTTGCCTCGCTCTTTCTCACAATGCTCAGCTTTTGATTCTCGACGAGCCTACCAGCGGACTTGACCCTGTGTCAAGGGATGAAATTCTTGATATTTTTATGGAGCTTTCCCAAAAGGGCATTACGATACTGTTTTCTACACACATAACCTCCGACCTTGAAAAATGCGCCGACAATATTATCTACATAAAAGGCGGAAAGGTCATTGCCCGCAACACCCTTGAGGGATTTGCCGACAGCTATAATCTGGTTGAAATTACGGATATTGAAACTCTCAGCCAATTACAGCGTTCCCGTCTTATCGGCTGTAAGCCCGCAAAAAAAGGCTTTTGCGCTTTGATAAAAAAGCAGGACGCAGACCTGTTTGGCAGTATGTGTAAGAAAGCCGATTTGGAGAGTATAATGATTCACATTGAAAAGGAGGATGATTGAATTGAAAAAGTTATTAAATAAAGAAATTCTCCTTACCCTGCACCCCACCGCAATATTATTCTGGGGACTTTCGGCAATGATGATTATTCCCAACTACCCCTATTATGTTGTATTTTTCTATGTAGGTCTTGGTATATTCTTCACCTGTTTAAACGGCAGAGAAAATAACGACGTTTTCTACACCATGACCCTGCCCGTTGAAAAAAAGGATATAGTCAAAGCCCGATTTATCCTTGTAATCGCCCTGGAGCTTATACAGGTAATTTTATGTATTCCCTTTGCAATACTGCGCCAAAACATAGGCATAGGCGAAAACCTTGCAGGAATGGACGCAAATATTACTCTGTTTGGGCTTTCCTTTGTGATGATGGGAATTTTCAACCTTGTATTCTTCAATATTTACTACAAGGATGTTAAAAAGGTCGGCAAGGCTTTCGGCATTGCCTCGGTTTTTGTATTTTTATACATTTTTATTGCAGAGGCATGCGCTCACGCTGTTCCCTACATAAGGGAGCACCTGGACACAACGGATTTGCCCGACGAAAATCTGATTCCGAAAATCATTGTGCTTTTATCGGGTATTATCATCTATACTGCTCTTACAGCCTTTATTTATAAAAAATCGGTTGGCAGATTTGAAAAGCTGGATATCTGAGCTTTCAAGCACAGGCAACCGCAGTCAAAATTGCATATTCATAATTAAATATTCATAATTGCACATTCAAAAGCACAAATTCAGAAGCACATTTTCAAAACAGCATATCAAAAGTACATATTTGACAAGAAATCAAAATAACAAAATCCGATTGAGTTTCAAAAGAAAAACAATCGGATTTTTCTGCAAAACGAGCATAGCCGCCATTGATTCCTAATAGATTAGGAAACAATGGTGT